>RFIO01000301.1 GCA_003695205.1 Deltaproteobacteria bacterium | reverse complement strand
GTCGAGACGACCGAGTTTGAGCAGCAGGTTGCCGCGATTGTTGCGGGCCATGCCGAATTCGGGGTCGATCCTCAGGCAGCGCTCAATTTCCGACAGGGCTTCGGGCAGACGGCCGCTGCGCTCCAGGACCATGGAGCGATAGAAGGCCGGCTCCGAGCTGTCGGGTGCCAGCTGTTCGGCCCGGTTCAGGTCGTCCAGAGCGGCGTCGAAACGACCCTGATGGCTCAACTGAATGGCCCGTTCGATACGGGCCTCGAAAAACTCCGGCTCCAGTTCGATCGCCCTGTCGAACGCCTGCAGGGATTCCTCGGCCCGGTCCAGCCGCCGCAGACTCAGACCCAGGTTGTAGTGGTAATTGGCCAGGTCAGCCAGCTCCAGAGCCCGGCGATACCAGAGTATCGCCTCCTCATCCCGACCGAGGTTGGCCAGGGCATAACCGTAGCCGTTCAGGGCGGCGGGATCATCCGCCTTGAGATTGAGAGTGCGCTCGAAGAACTCCATCGCCTCGGCAAAATGGCCGATACGGTTCAGGGCGTAGCCGATGTTGTAGTAGATGTCCGGTGCCTGAGGCAGGCGCTTGAGGGCGCGCCGGTACATCTGCAGCGCCTCGTGCGTGCGACCCATTTCGTCGAGGACGTTACCTAGGTTGACATAGGCCTCGGGGAAATCGGGCTGCAGTTCCAGCGAACGCCAGAAATGCTCGTAGGCATCCTGGTAGCGCCCCAGGCGCTCGAGCAGAACTCCGAAGTTGTGATGCAGGGCCCCGTTGGAGGGATCAAAACGCAGAGCCTTGCGATACAGCATAAGGGCCTTGTCGTGGTCTCCGAGGTTGGAGGCTGCCACGGCACAGTAATTCAGCGCCTCGACATCGAAGGGATTGTCCTCAAGACAGGTCTCGGCCAGCTCCAGGGCCGTCTCGTTGTCCCCGTGCTCCAGGGCCTGCTGGACAGCGTCCAGCGGATTGTCCTGCAGTTCGGGAAAGTCGTAGTTCTCGTCGAAATGTTCGCTCATAACCAGCTTTTTATGCCTGTCATTTCAGACTGATTGCGAGTGTCAGTTTATCAGAAATCGACCTGACGGGCATCCAACTTTTCATCTGACGCCTGCAGGGGGATGAGCCGCTTTTCACGTTTTTGCGGTAAAGATCGGTTTCGATGAGCCGACAAGAAAAAAAGGAGGGGGAAGAGGGGTCTGTACCATGCAGGACAAACCTGAACCATACGTCCCAACCGATGTGGTCTCCCTTCCTGCCCCGGGAGCCGACCTGGCAGGCCGTGACTTTTCCGGACTCGATCTGTCCGGCGCCAACCTGTCCGGCGCCAACCTGAAGGGGGCACGCTTTTTCCGCGCCAATCTTTCGGGTACCGACCTGAGCAAGGCGGATTTGTGTGGAGCCGAATTCGCCGGAGCCGACCTTACCGGCGCCATCCTAGACGGTGTCAAAGCCACCCGCGCCGGCTTCGGCGGCGCCAGTCTGAACGACGCCTCCATGTTCCGGGCAGATCTTCGGGAGGCCAGCCTGACCCAGGCCAGCCTGAATGGAGCCAACCTGAGCTGCGCCGATCTTCGCGGCGCCAGGCTGCGGGAGGCGTCCCTGAAGAAGGCGCATTTCGACGAAGCCGACCTGCGCCATACCGACCTGTCCCTGAGCAATGTCGCCGGCGCCAGCTTTCAAAACGCTGACCTGCGCAATGCCCGTCTGCGTCGTATCAGTGGCTTCAAAAGTTCCGACTGGATGGGCGTTGATATCCGTGACATCAACTTCGCCGGGGCCTACATGATGCGCCGTGAAATCATCGACCAGAACTACATCCGTGAATTTCGCAGTCACAACCGGCTGACACGGCTGCTTTACTGGCCCTGGTGGCTGACCTGTGACTGCGGTCGCAGCATGCTGCGCTGGTGTTCCTGGATCGGTGTGCAGGTTCTGTTCTTTGCCTGGCTCTACACCCTGGCCGGCGTCGATTACGGTCGCTATCCGACAGCCCTCTCGCCCCTTTACTACAGCGTTGTGACCCTGACGACCCTTGGCTACGGTGATGTCGTACCGCAGACGGAGGCGGCGCAGGTTATTGCCATGGCCGAGGTGACCATCGGCTATGTCATGCTCGGAGGGCTGCTTTCGATTTTCAGCAACAAACTGGCGCGTCGAGGTGACTGAGATGTTAGGGGTATTCCGTCGAAAGAAGAAAGAGGTCGAACTGGATCGGATACTTGCGGGCTACGAACTGCCCTCTTTTCCCACTACGGCCATGACGGTCCTGGCCAAGCTGCGCGACCCGGATGTTCCGCTTGAGGAGATTGCTGCCGACCTTGAACTCGACCCCGGCCTGCATGTCCGGGTCCTGCGCACGGTCAACTCGGTCGCCTTCGGCCTGACACGCAAGGTCAGCAACGTCACCCACGCGGTCACCCTTCTGGGGCGCAACCGGCTGGAGGCCCTGGTGCTCGGAGTAGCCGCCAAGGGGACCATCGACCGTTGTCTTGTGCCGGGGTGGTTCGATATGAAGGGGTTCTGGCTGTCGGCGGCAAGACGTGCTTCAGTCGCACGTTCCGTCGCCATGAGGTACCGTCCGAATGCCCAGAGCGAGGCCTTTACCGGCGGCCTGCTTCAGGACATGGCCGTACCGATCCTGGCGGCCACCCGAGGCAATGTCTACCAGAAAATCTATCGGAAATGGCAGCAGACCCCCGAAACCACCCTGGCTGGCCTGGAACTGGAACATTTCGGCACCTGCCACGCCGAGATCGGAGCAGTGCTGGCCCAGCGATGGGACTTTCCAGAAGAGCTTGTTTCGGCCATAGAAGGGCACCACTCGAAACAGGCCGAAAACCCGGGAATCAGGGTCGCCTCGTGGATTGCCGATCGCAGGGAGGTTCCGAACCGGGAGGAGTTGGCCCATTTTCTCGATCAGGACACCAACCTCGACCCATCCTTCCTGGAAGAGACCCTCTCCCGGGCGGAGGATGAAGCTGCCGAACTTCTCGAATCACTGAACGGTTGAAGCCTCCGCTTCACCGCCCCATCGCATGACCGAAAAAGAAAAGGCACCAACGCGGACCGAAATTCCCTCCGCCCCATGGTGCCTTTTGCTGCATGCGGCGCACAACCTCTGGCAATTTTTGCCGGCGGCTGTGCAAAATTTTCACGGATCCTCGGTGTTTTCCGATCCGCCTTGCGCCGTTGTTCCCCTGCACGGCAACAGAGCCTCGCAGACTTCCGCGGTCTCCATGCACAGGCCACGCATCAGGTCAAAGGAGAGGCAAAGCCCCTCGCAGACTTCCTTTTCCGGGCGCCGGCAGCGGTCGAGATCGAAATCGGCGATGTTCACCTTGTGCCTCCCTTGGGCTGAGATCGGGGCGGGTGCCGCCCTTCCCCTCCCGACAGCAAGGCACGTGCCAGCAAAAGACACGAAAGGCTATTCAGCCGCGGCGTCCTCGCCATGTTCGGCGTTGTAGGCCTCGACCACCTGTTTGAGCCAGCCGATCTCATCGGGTACGAACTGTTTCTGCTGTTCGGTGCCGACGTTCAGGGCCCAGTGCAGCCCCTCGACCGAATACTCGGCGATGACATACCCGGGCAGCGTAATATAGTCGGGCTCTCCTTCGGCCCAGGCATTCATTTTCTCCCTGCTGTCGAACAGCATCAGGTAGTCGTCACCTTCGGCTTCGAGGACCAGAGGCACTGTCCCCTCCTCGCCGCTGCGGTCACGACCGGGATCGACTCCCTCCTCCGGATGCACCGGTATATAGATCGCCGTGTTCAGAAACAGGTCGTAGAAGCGGGACTGGTTCTCGGGGTTGGTCACGTCCTGGTGAAACAGTTCCAGGGCCTGATCGAGTTCGGTCATTGTGCCAGGTCTCCATGCCCAGTGATAAAGGGATACGCGACCTGTCTGCCGGACCTCGGGGCGCTGGGCCTACGCCAACCGGATTCGACCGCTCCCGGGGCCGGGAACGCGGTGCACAGACCCGACTCTAGCAGGTTCGGACCGGCAAGGCCAGCCCGGATGCGCTGCCCGGCATCGCCTGGCGCCCTTGACTTGCCCCTGTCCGACCCCCATAATCCGCGCCATGAAAGACCTGTTCATCGCCGATGCCCACCTGCTCGAGCCCGAGGATGCCAACTACCGCGATCTGCTCGCGTTCCTCGGCGCCCAGGCCGACCAGATCCGCAACCTGGTCATTCTCGGCGATCTGTTCGAATTCTGGATCGGCAGCGACAGAACGGTTCCCGGCCGCTACCGGCCACTCCTCACGCTGCTGGAAGAGCTGCATCGAAGAGGCGTGCGCCTGACCTACGTCGAAGGCAACCACGACTTTCATCTCGGCCCCTTCTTTCGCGACCGACTCGAATGCCGCATCCTGCCGGACGGTGGCAGTATCGAACTGGACGGCCTGCGCATCCACCTGGCCCATGGCGACCTGGTCGACCCGACCGACACCGGCTACCGGCTCTGGCGCGCCCTGGTGCGCAGCCGGGCCGTCAGGCTGCTGGCCGGCCTCGCCCCTCAACATCTCACCTGGAATATCGCCCGAGCCCTGTCCCGCCGAAGTCGGAAAAGGCGGGCGGGCAAGCCTGAATTCGACCCGACCGAACTGCTGAAAGGCTACGCGCGGCGGCAACTGGCCGCTGGTCACGACCTGGTCGTGACCGGCCACTACCACCACCCGATGCAGATCGACTTTGAGCAGGGGCGCCTGGTTGCCCTCGGCGACTGGATTGGGGGCCGCTCCTACGCCGTGCTTGAGGACGGAGAGCTGAAGCTGCTCGACTGGCGCGACTCCGCCTGAGACTCCGCCCCGTCCCGAACCAGGTCGGCGAGGGTCCTGCCGTCGAGCTCGGCTTCGCCCGCCCGGAGCAGCCGCTCCTCGACGAGCCGTGCCCGTACCAGGTCAGGAGCATCGACCTGCAGGCGCGGCTGGTCGCCCCCCCTGATTCTGAGCAGGAATTCGGCCACGGTCATACCGTCCAGCGACCGGGCCGGCAGGTAGCCGGTCTCGTCGCGATCGCCGTCCTCGACCTCGGCCAGCAGGTGCTGATCGACCAGGTCCGCCAGGATCTGCCGGACCAGCCGTGAGGGCAGTCCCAGGTCGGCCGCCACCTGGTGCGCGCGTGCCGGGGGCTCTCCCCGGTGAAACCTGCGGCCGAGAAAAAGCATCACAGCCAGACAGACGCTCTCGCGCTCCAATGGCCCGATGTCTCCTTCGAACTTGTCCTGTCGCAGGCTGCCCAGATTCTGCCAGGCGTAGCTGACCTCCAGTCCGATCAGCACGATGACCCAGCTCAGGTAGAGCCAGACCATGAAGATCGGCAGCGCCGCCATGGTACCGTAGATGGCGTTGTAGCGCGCCACTCCGACCTGGAAATTGACGTAGCTCCACTGGGTCAGCTGCCAGAGGGTTCCGCCGACAATGCCGCCGATGACGGCGGCCTGCAGACGCACCCGGATATTGGGCATGAAGATATAGAGGAAGGCGAAAGCGGCCCACATGGCGACATAGGGGAGCACCTTGAACAGGAAAATCACCAGTGGACCGATGTAGGCCGTCTGCTTGAGCTGCAGGATGAAGCCCTGGGATTCGAGCGAGGCGGTCATGGTCACAGCCAGCACCAGGAAGATCGGCCCGAGGGTAACAACGGAGAAATAATCGGCGAACCGACGCATCAGTGACCGGGTTTCACGCACGTACCAGATGGAATTGAAGGCGTCCTCGATGTTGGACAGAAGGGTCAGCACGGTCATGACCAGGAAGACCAGGCCGAAGGTCCCGAGCCGACCGACGTTGGTGTTGTTGATGTACTCGACGATCCGGGTGACGAACTCCTGGCCGCCAACGGCGATATGCTCGAGCAGCAGTGGTTCAAGCCGGTTCTGCACCCCCAGCCCCTTGAGCACGGCGAACATCAGCGCCAGCAGAGGGATGAAACTGAGCAGGCTGGTATAGGTCAGCGCCGAGGCGCGCAGCAGGCAGCGGTCGGCGACAAAATCGCCTGCCACCCGCGAGCCGACCTGGCCGATGCGCAGCAGCAGCCGCTGCGGCGCTGACAGGCCGCTCGGTTCGACCTGCCAGATATCATGCTGGAAAAATTGCCGGATTCCCGAAAACATGCATCCCTCCCGCCCGCAACAGGCCTGTCACTTCCATTGAACCACAGAACCGGTCAACGGCAAGAATCACTCCTGCCCGGTGACGCGTTCAACCGGCAGTCCGAACTGTTCCAGCCGGTCGGCAAAAGCGCCGGCGTCGCCGACCAGCACCACCATCTGTCGCTCCGGGTGCAGATAGGTCCTGGCCACCCGCAGGACATCGTCGGCACTGACGGCATCAATCCGTTCCCGGTAGCGCTCCAGGTAATCCGGCGGATAGCCGTAGAAATCGAGCCGCATCTGTCGGGTGACGATGTCGTGGCTGTTGTCGAATGCAAAGACGAAGGAATTGACCAGGCTGTCGCGCGCCAACTTCAGTTCCTGTTCGCTGACCTTATCACGGCGCATCCGCTCCATCTCGGAACGCATCAGCTCAAGGACCTCGACGGTCGAGCCGGTCTTGGTCTCACAGCCGGCGATGAAGGGGCCGGGCAGCACGCGCCCGACCTGGTAGTAGGAGTAGACCGAATAGGCCAGTCCCCGGTTGGAACGGACCTCGCGCATCAGGCGGCTGTTGAAGCCGCCGCCACCCAGAATGTAGTTCATCACCCGCAGGGCGTAGACATCCGGATTGTCCTTGGTCACCCCCTGTTCGCCCAAAAGGACCGTCGTCTGCGGAATCTTGCGCCCGGCCAGGTGAATCGCCGCCCTTGACGGCGGGGTTACCGGCGAAACCGGCTCGGGGCGAAGACCAGTGGGCCGCCAGTCCCCCAGCAGCCGTTCCAGCCGTGCACGAAGTTCAGCGGCATTGAAGTCGCCACTGACACCGATCCAGAGGTTGTCGGGAGCGAGGTAACGGTTCTGGAAGGCGAGGATATCGTCACGCCGGAGGGACTGCACCGAAGTGACGGTCGGACGCCGACCGAGGGGATGGCCGGGGTAGAGCCTCGCCATGAGCAGGTCGCGCCCGAGGGTGCCGGGGTTGTCGTGCCGGCGGCGAATGCTTTCAAGCATCTGCTTCTTCAGCAGGTCAAAACGCCCTTCATCGAACCCGGGCCTGCGCAGCAGGTCCGCCAGGGCACGCAAGGCGGCATCGACATCCTGGCTGCGCGTCGACAGGTCGATACTGAAAGTGTAACTGTCGGCCGAGGCCTCGATGTCTATGGCGTGCTGCTCCAGCAGTTCGTCAAAGGCGCTCGGGGACAGGTCTCCCGCCCCGCCGGCGCGTACCAGGGAGGCATGCAGGTCGGCCAGTCCTTCCCTGCCTTCGGGAACCCGCAGGCTGCCGGCG
>RFIO01000300.1 GCA_003695205.1 Deltaproteobacteria bacterium | reverse complement strand
GTTCGAACAGCTGCTGCTGCAGCTCCAGCCGGTCGAGGCAGTCGGCCACCTGACGGATTTCGCTCAGGCGGACGAAGGGGCGGCTGCCGCCGCGACCGGCCTCGATGGCCCCCTCCCAGACGTCCGGACAACGCCGGCACAGAGCTTCGAGCAGGGCCCGGTAGGGGGGGTCGATATAGGGGGCGATGCGGCTGGCCTGGATCCTGCGCGCCCGCCGGGCGAGCTGCAGCACCAGGCTGTGGCCGTGACGGAACAGGAATTCGAGGTAACAGCCGTTGAACAGCTGCGCCGCCCGTGTGAGATCCTGCCCGGCCAGATGCTCGAGAGCCAGGTTGAGGGTGGCATACAGGCGCCGCAGGGTTTCGTCGACCTGGCGCGCGTCCCCCGGGTCGACCTCGTCGGCCACCATCATTTTATTCAGCAGGTAGGTCAGCTCCCAGGCGCTCTCCGACGAGATGCCCCCTGTCAGGACCTCCGAGAGCAATTCCCCGGGGGCAACCCGGGTCAGCAGGTAGCCGGGCGGCCGGGTTTCCTCGTTGAAGGCCAGCGGGTAGTCCCGGCTCCAGGCGGACGGGTCGGCCCGGTCGGGATCCTGCCAGGCATAGACCGACTGCGCTTCGACCGGCTCGGGGAAGCCGAGATCGAGCAGTCGGCCGGTGCGCCAGCGGTAGACGTCCTCCTCCAGCACCGAGCCGCCTTCACCATGAACCGTCGCCATCAGGCGCCAGTAGAATTCCGGGTCGCGCTGCCAGATGAGCGACAGGATGTGCCCGACCAGCTTGGCACTCTCGCTGTCGCGGTACTCGATACCGTAGCCGCCGTCGCGGGCAATCAGCGCCTTGCGCTCCTCTTCGTCTTCGATGTCATCGGGGGTCCAGGTGATGCGAATCCAGCCGGAGACCAGAACGGCCAGCAGCTCGAATTCCATCTCCATGACAAAATCGAGCAGGGCCTCGTCCCCGGCCTCGGCCAGGGCCGCCAGCCATCCCAGGGCACGCTTGCCGTCGAGGCGGTCGCGCTGCCAGCAGTCAAGATCGAGAATACCGGTCAGCTGCTCCGTGGTCGCCAGCGCCAAAAGCTCGGTCATGTCCTCAGGCCCGAGTTCGCGCGCCAGCAGGTAGACCTCCTGCATCGGCAGACAGGCAACGAGTTCCCGGGCATCGGCGGCATCGATGATCAGGTCGTATTTGCGCCGGCCGGCCGCCTGCTGCACCATCTCCAGGCGCTCGGCAAACGGCAGGGCGTTGAACTCCCTGGAGGTCAGTTTTTTCGGCTGTTTCAGCAGGGTCAGATGGCCGACCCTGCGGGTGTCGCCTTTCGAATGGCTCATACCAGCTCCGTGTGCGCGTCATTGCGGCCGTGTCCCGGTCCGCTGCCCGGCAATCTAATGCAGCCACAGGCCAAGGTCAACCGCAACTCTGCTATAATTCGAGCAGTCATGAACATCACCGCTCTCATCCTGTTCCGGATCCTGTTGCCGGCGATGCTGCTTTTTCTCTCCGGGCCGGCCTGCGCCGACGATCTCGACCTGCGCCGGCTGATCCGCGAGGTCGAAGACCAGTACATGGGGGCCAGTTCCGAAGCAGTCATGGAGATGCGGGTCAGCACCGAGCACTGGCGGCGCACCACCGTCATGCGCGCCTGGTCACTGGGGCGCGACCACTTCCTGGTGCGCAT
>RFIO01000299.1 GCA_003695205.1 Deltaproteobacteria bacterium | reverse complement strand
GGGGTCCGGGACGGGGCACACCGTTCGAGTGCCGCGACGAGGGCGGTGACCTGGATGGGCTTGGCGAGGTAGTCGTCCATGCCGGCTTCGAAGCAGCGCTGCCGGTCCTCCTCCAGGGCGTTGGCCGTCAGGGCGATGATGCGGGGGCCGGGCCGGCCGGCCTGTTCCTGGCGCAACCGCCGGGTCGCCTCCAGGCCGTTCATCTCGGGCATCTGCATGTCCATCAGGATGAGGTCGTACTGCACCCGGCGCACGGCTTCGAGCACCTCCAGGCCGTTGGCGGCCACGTCGGCACGGTAGCCCAGGCGCTCGAGCAGGCGGAGCGCCACGCGCTGGTTGACGGTGTTGTCCTCGGCCAGCAGGATGCGCAGGGGGAGCCGCCGGCCCATGAGGGGGTCGAACGTCGAGGGCCGGGTGGGGCGGGACGAGACCGCTATGCCCGTCCCGAACGCCGATGCAAGGGCGTCGTACAGGTCGCTCCGTCGCACCGGCTTGTTGACGGTATGCACCCGGCCCCGCTCGTCCACGTCGAGGCGCCGGCACACGTCGTTCAGGAGCACCACGGGCAGATGCGTCCTCGCTGGCGGCCTCAGACAGCGGCCCCTCGCCGGATTCGGCCCTGCACCGTGCCCCGGTCGTGGTCGAGGCCGTCGTCACTGACATCGCCTACGAGCGCCTACGAGGAGGTGCCGTTCTGCGCTGAAAAGGCGTGCTGCAAAATTCTATACACCGCCGGGCGCGACATTCTGAAAAATGATCGTTATTCATAATACAGAGGTTGCAGGCTCAGCCGCACGGGCTGGGTGTGCCCGGGGCTGTGTCTGCTTGTGTTGTGCCTGCTTGTGTTGCCGACTGGATCGCTTCTGATGGACTACCACCCGTTGTACCGCCACCGCCTGTATCTGCTGGGCTTCGTACTCCTCCTCACCGCCGGCCTGGCCGGGTGCAGCCTCTTCAACGACGATGCCGAGGATGCTTGCACCGAGCGCTTCACCGATACCGTACGCGTCATCCCCTGTAAGGGCGTCGATGGCGTTGTATTCGGCGACACCCCGGCCGAGGTCAAGGCCACGCTGGGACCACCGACGGTGAACCAGGGATGGATGGATGGCTTGTATCGAGGATGGCGTACGTATGAGTACCTCGATGGCCCCTACAGCGAAATGCTGATCGGCTTCCTCATCGAAGACGACGGCGTCAGCTTTGGCCCGCTGGACTTCATCCGGCTACGGGCGCCCTACGACGGGAAGACCAGAGAGGGCATCGGGATCGGGTCGACGCGTGCGGAGGTCGAGCAGCACTATGGCGAGCCAGAGCGAATCCACACTGCTGAGCTTACCTCAGGGACTGTGCATCTGCTTACCTATTGTGTTGGCCCGGCCCATTTCTTCAATCTCGTGATTCAAGGAGACACAGTTGAAGCAATGGGCATGGGTTACTATCAGCCAGTCCCCGAAGAGTCTCCCCTCAATTGTCAATAAGGAAAAGCAGCTTGTACGCGTACATGTATCCCTAAATCTCTCATCTGGACATCCTCGCAGAGGAGGAGGTTCGTCATGAACACCGTTCATCGAGTTCTTGCCTCAGCCAGAGTAGCGCATTGGGTATCCCGACTGGTCGTACTTCTCCTGGTGTGTGTGCCAGGATCTCTGCTGGCTGACACCATCATCATCCAACCTCCCGAGGACGTCGTAAAGCGCGCTCCGCTCATCGTGGAGGCGGTCGTCACGGACATTCAGTTTGTCCCCGATCCTCGTTATCCCCATACGGGGAAGGCGCGCATCACCCTCGCCGTAGCCGACTGGCTGGTGGGCAGTAGCCCAGACGAAATCGTCATCTACCGAGACGACGTCACTTCGGACCTGCAGTTTCGCAGCACCGAATGGCTCCCGCCCTACGCTGTCGGCGAGCGCATCATTACCACCCTGTTTCCTCATGCAGGAAGGTACAGCACGATGGGACTGTACAACGGTAAATACGTTGTGCAGGACGGCTTCATCCGGGGCAGTTCGATCGAAGTCGACACCTTTAAGGAGCAGATCGCCAGGATCCGGACGGGGGAGTTATCTGCATTTCCCAGGGAGCTCCCTCGCCAGACCTCTCAGGATGCGGCAAAGCGCCTGAATGATGCGGGGGTGCAGCCGCGGATCATGAGTGCGGGGTCCCACCTGGGCGGCGAGTTCATCACGTGGGATTTCACCTGGGATCCGAGCTATCTGCCCGTGAAGATGAAGTACAACTCATCGGGGGCGCCGTCCGGTGCTCCCGGCTCTTCCACCATTGCCACGCTCGCCGGAAAGGCGTACGATCTGTGGGACGATTCCTATTCGAAGCTCTCCTTTGAGAATCATTCGTCCTTCACTACGTCCGAAGGGCAGGTAGACAACACGACGAATGTCATACTATGGCATGTTTTTACTAGTACAAATGTATTGGCCCGGGCCCGACCTTATCCCAACCATCCCGATATTGGTCCATTCCAGGGTCCAGAGAGCAACCAGGGGGTAGATGTCGAATTCAACTCCGTGATTTCTGGCACGTGGTACTTCGGAACGACTCCACCTGGGTCCCATACCTCAAGTGCTTTTGATTTCGTGGAGGTTCTAGCCCACGAGTTAGGCCATGGTATGGGGTTGCAACACGTAAGTAACAACGCCTCCATTATGCTTGGGAGCCCGTACGGTGGGTATCTAAACAGGACCGGCTCGGTTCGCGGCATGACGGATGGGGATAAGGCCGGCAACACCTACCAGCACACGGTATCGGCCCTTCCCAGCGGAACGCTGAGCCACAGCCTGGTGCTCTCGGCGGACGAATCGTCCTTCACGGTGAACGGTACGATCACCGTTCCTTCCGGCCTTACGCTTGAGGTGGAAAAACCAGGTACGACGATCACCTTGCTGTCCAATGCAGACCTCTTCGTCTATGGAAAGCTCGACCTGGAGGGCACCTCTTCCAACAAAATCAAACTCAAGAAAGGCATCGGTAGCGGGCAGTGGGACTACCTCTACCTCTACGGCAGCGGCACCAGCGGCTCGGTCATCAAGCATGTCGAGATCAGCGGCGCCACCTTTGGCATCCACACCAACAGCGCCGGCTCGCTCGCCATCGATAACGTCACGATTACCTACTGCGGCACGCAGAACCTCAAGTTCTACAACACCAACTCGGTCACCGTCACCAACAGCACTTTCGACAACGGCTCGGGCGACGGGGCCTACGTCGATAACTCCGACTACGTTTTCTTCCGTCTCGGCACGCAGTTTAAGGACAACGGCCGCCACGGGCTCTTCGCCAACAACTACAGCTCGGTCTACGTGGGCTATGACTACGAAACCGGGGATGCGGAGATCACCGGCAACGCCAAGGACGGCCTGCTGGCCTCCCAGTCTTCCTACCTGGAGATCGGCAACGATGCTGATGATTTCGGGGGCAACAACATCGTCTCGGGCAATGTCCAGAACAATGCTCGGTCGATCAACAGTTCGGAGATCAAGGCGGAAAATACCTGGTGGGGGGCTGATCCCCCGAGTTCCGGCTTGTTTACTGTTGATGGGTTCAGCACACTGGACTACACGCCCTGGCTCACGTCGCAGCCATCGCTGAACCTCCAGCCCACCTCGCCGGTGCTGTTGACCAACCAAGTCATTGAGGACCTGCCGGCCGAGCTAATGGAGGATCCGCTCACGCCGGCCCGGTTGGTCAAGTATGTCGGGGCGCTCCGTGGGGAGGACCGGGCGCAGATCTTCAGCACGCTGACGCCGCTGCGCGCGCACCTCGATGCCCGGCTGGCCCGCACGGCCGACGTGCTCTACCTGCGGACCCTGCTCGACGACGGGCAGCGGCAGGCGGGGCTGGATCTGGGGCAGGCGCTGCTGGAGCGGTCGGACCTGAGCGCGGCCGAGCGCGGGGTCGTCGCCAAGCTGCTCTTCTACCAGTACCTGCTGGAGGTGGAGGACGCGGCCACGGCCGAGGTGCTGCTGGCAGAACTGCTGCGGCTGGGCGAGGAAGATGCCGCGAATGGGCTGCTGGCGACGGTCTTCGAAGACGTGACCGGGCGCGTGCCTTTCAGCGTCTCAGAAGGCAGCACCGCCAGCGAAGCGGCCCAGTTGGAGGTGTACCCGAACCCGTTCAACCCGGCGACGACGATTCGGTACACGTTGCCGGAAGTCGCACGGGTGACGCTCGTGATCTACGACGTGCTGGGCCGGGCGGTGGCGACGCTGGTGGCCGGCGAGCAGGCCGCCGGAGCGCACCACGTAGCCTTCGACGGGTCGGGGCTCAGCAGCGGGGTGTACCTGTACCGGCTGGAGGCGGGCAGTGAGGTGGTCAGCGGGAAGATGCTGCTGCTGAAATAGGAGCTGCTGGGTGGTGCACCGTTGGCTGATGGCGGGGGGCGTCCAGAGTGGGCGGCCCCCGTTTTGTCAGCTTTCAGCGGTCAGCGTTCAGCGATCAGCCGGCAGGCCTGACACGGCGGTGCTCGTCGCGCAGCTTTGGCTGACGGCTGACGGCTGAGGGCTGACGGGCCGTGTTCACGGGGCCTCGACGCCCGGACCGGGCGACGGGGCAGGGGTCCGGGACGGGGCACACCGTTCGAGTGCCGCGACGAGGGCGGTGACCTGGATGGGCTTGGCGAGGTAGTCGTCCATGCCGGCTTCGAAGCAGCGC
>RFIO01000298.1 GCA_003695205.1 Deltaproteobacteria bacterium | reverse complement strand
GGAACTAGCCGTGAGTTGACCGGAAAGGCCGCTCAGATACACTGTTCAGAGCCCGGTCAAGCGACGGGCTCGCGCCGTGAGTTGACCGGAAAGGCCGCTCAGATACACTGTCACCAGTGAGCATTTGCAGCCGCGGGCCGCCGTGAGTTGACCGGAAAGGCCGCTCAGATACACTGGGGCGCACCGACGACGGACGATCTGCCCGGCCGTGAGTTGACCGGAAAGGCCGCTCAGATACACTACGACGCGTGGTACCTGTTCGCGCAGCCGTGCCGTGAGTTGACCGGAAAGGCCGCTCAGATACACTCCACCCGGCGCAACTCTCGGCGAACTGGCGACTTGCGACGAAGGGAGGCGTCAAAAAAGCATGAACTGCTTCGGCGGCTCCTCGGCCGGGCGCCGTTTTTTGCCAAAGTACACCTCCATCTTCTCGAACTGCCTGTCGGTGACCGCCAACAACCTCACCTGACCTTCCGGCGGGAGCGCTTGCCGAACATGCTGCCGAATCGAATCGCTTGATTCCTCGCTGACGCAGTGGCGAGCATACACAGAAAACTGCAGCATGGTGAACCCCTCCATGAGCAGCGCCTTGCGGAACCGCGCATAGAGCCGCCTGGCCTTCTTCGTCGTCACCGGAAGATCGAACATCGCAAAGAGCCACACGCTCCGGTACCTCGAAGACAGCGTCATCGCCACAACCCCTCAGGCAGGAGCAGCTGTCGGCGCTCCCCCAGGAACGCCTGCGCCATCGACGAAGCGGAGCGTCCGATCCAGTCCATGACCGTACGCGACTCGCCTTCGTGTTCGATTCTGCCGTGCAGCGCACCGACTATCTGGGCCTTCACCTCGCCATCCAGCGCTATATCGCCACCTATGGAGGCGACGATTTCCGCTGTCTCTTCGTCGATCAAGGGGCGATATGGCTCCATGAGATCGTCCGCAAGACACCAGGGGTTCGTGCGGTCCCGATGGTGCACCCCCAGCGACGGATGCAGCCCCGCTGCGCACAGCGCCCTGCCCACAGCGGCGCGGAGCGCGGCATAGCCGTAGTTGAGCATGCGGTTCTGATCCGGCGCGTCTCGACGTCTGCGGAAGTCCGGATCGTTGAATAGAGCAGGCCAGTACCGCTGCGCCGCCATCGCCTCCCTGTTGGTGACGTCGCCCGATCGCACCTGCGCTGCGATCGCTTCCAGCCCCATGTCGTCGCCACGACGGCGACGC
>RFIO01000297.1 GCA_003695205.1 Deltaproteobacteria bacterium | reverse complement strand
TTCATCGAATTCCACGGAGACATTGCCCTTGAAGACCTGACCTTGGCGCATCTGCGCGAATACGGCAGCGCGGTTCTGAAATTGCCGAAACACACGAGTTCAGCCAAACTGCGCGGCCTTTCCATAGAGGCGGTCTGAAAGATCTGAACAGTTGAGTTATGTGGATTGTCCGTTGTCAGATAATTTGGGCCACCGGAGGCATTCTTACAACGGAGGGTTCCGGCCCTGATGGTTTCGATTATGCTGCTTGCCGCTGATTGAGCAAGCGGCGCTGTTTCAGGGTTTCTGTTTTGATGTGTCTCCTGTTTTCCAGAATGGCCGGTGCCCGACCGAAGTAGGCGTCGGCAGGGGTGACGTTGCCGATGCTCTCATGGCACCGGACATGGTTGTAGTGGTCGATGAAGGCAGCGACGGCTTGCTCCAGAGCTCCGGGCAGGTAGTAGTTCTCCAGCAGGATGCGGTTTTTCAGCGTCTGGTGCCAGCGTTCGATCTTTCCCTGGGTCTGCGGGTGGTTCGGGGCACCGCGAACATGATCGATGCCACGATCGCCGAGCCAGTCAGCGAGATCGCCGGAGATGTAGGACGAGCCGTTGTCGCTGAGCAGCCGGGGCTTGTGAACGACGGTCGCGGCATCACAACCCGAGGCCGCCAGCGCGTCTTCCAGCGTCGCCGTGACGTCCGCGGCCTTCATCGTCGTGCATAGCCGCCACGCCACGACGTAGCGGCTGTAGTCGTCCAGGATCGTGCTGAGATAATACCAGCCCCAGCCGGTGACCTTGAGGTAGGTGAAGTCAGTCTGCCACAGCTCATTCGGGCGGGTCGTCTTGTCCCGGAACTCGTCAGCCGCTTTCACCACCGCGAAGGCCGGGCTGGTGATCAGGTCCTGCGCCTTGAGGATGCGGTAGACCGAAGCTTCTGACACAAAATACTTTTCCGTGTCGGTGAAGCGCACGGCCAGCTCCCGCGGCGACAGATCGGGTTCGTCCAGCGCCAGTTCGACAACCTCTTCGCGAACGGCATCAGGAATGCGGTTCCAGACACGGCCAGGATGAGGCCGGCGATCTTCAAGACCAGTCTCACCGAAGGCCTGGTATCGGTCATACCAACGGTAGAACGTCGTCTTCGGAATACCGAGCTGCGCCAGCGTCTTCTTCGCCGACAGATGAGATTGTTCGACCAGCCGAATGATTTCCAGCTTTTCCGAGGCGGGATATCTCATTCGTCGAACTCCCCACCCCCGATCATGCTTTTTTTGAGCAGGCGGTTCTCAAGTGTGAGGTCGGCGACTGCCTCCTTCAGAGCGGCCGTTTCCGAGCGCAACTCCTTCACTTCGGGGCTCGTCGCCTGACGCGCAGTGTCGCCTGCCAGCCGCCGCTTGCCGGCCTCCAGAAACTCCTTCGACCAGCTGTAATACAGGCTCGTCGCGATTCCCTCACGTCGGCAAAGCTCGGCAATGCTCACCTCGCCCCGCAAGCCGTCCAGCACGATCCTGATCTTCTCTTCGGCTGAATGGTGCTTGCGCGTCCGGCGGCGGATGTCATTCACGATCCGCTCTGACTTTTTCTCTTCTTTCACGGGTTTCCGTCTCATCTTTGATCCTTGACGTCTACGATGAGCCGGAAACCCTCCGTTACGCAATCAGCCGAATGTGGCCCATAGGCGCTGACGTTGGACAAGGACGGCGGCGATTTTCTTCGCTCTGTCGCCGAAGCCGTTCTTCAACTGATCATGGAGGCCGATGTTGAAGGTCTGATCGGTGCAGGCAAGCACGAAC
>RFIO01000296.1 GCA_003695205.1 Deltaproteobacteria bacterium | reverse complement strand
GACCGACAATCTCTTCCTGGTACTTGGCGGACTCATCCTGCTGTCATTGCTGAAAACAGCAGGCGCCTCGGCAGCCGCCCTGGTCTGTGGCTATCCGGCGCGCATCGCCCTGCTGGTCGGGCTGGCCCTGTTCCAGGTCGGTGAATTCTCCTTTCTGCTCCTCGGCCAGGCCGCCCGCCTTGAACTGGTTTCTCCCCAGACCTATCAGGTCACCCTGGCGATCATCGCCCTGAGCATGATGATCACCCCCCTTGTCTTCGCGAACAGCGAAAAACTCGCAACCCGCTTCCGGACCAGCGGCAGCAAGGGCAGTGAACCTTCCGACAGCCAGAGGCTGCAGGGGCTGAGCGGGCACGTGATCATCGCCGGCTACGGGGTGTCGGGGCGCAACCTCGGCTGGCTGCTGACTCAGACCAGCATCCCTCACCTTTTCATCGAGATCGGCGGTCTCGGCATGGAACAGGGACGGAAAGCGGGCGCCGAAATCCTGTTCGGAGACGCGACCTCACCTGAGGTTCTGGAATCCGCCGGCATCAACCGGGCCCGGGCCCTGGTGCTGACCATCAACGACCCGGCCGCCCTGCATCGGGCGGTTCGCGCCGCCCGGGATATGGACCCTGACATTCCCATTCTTGTTCGAAGCCGCTATGTCCTGGAGGAAGAGCACTTGCGCAGCCTTGGCGCCACCGCCGTGGTGAGCGAGGAATTCGAGTCGAGCCTGCAACTCGGCATGACCCTCCTGCTCACTCTAGGACAGCCCGAAGGCCGGGTTCTCAAATTGGCCAACAATTTGCGCAACCTTCGAAACCAGAGCCTGGACAATCTGGAGAAGGCCAACCTGGGCGGTTTCCTGTCCGTACTGGATGCTGCCGAAATCGAGTTCTGGTCCGTCCCGGCCGATGCCGGCTGCATCGGCCGGAGTCTCGCCGAGCTTGACCTGCGTAATAAAACGGGCGGCTCACTCATCGGCCTTGTGCGCGACGAAGTCCTCAGCTACCAGGTCGATGCTGCCACAACCCTGCAGAAGGGAGACACCCTGCTGCTGTTCGGCAACCAGGACGATCTTCTCAAAGCAACCGAATACCTGCGGCATCCCGATGTGAGCACATACAAATCGGGGGAAATAACCCACTGAATTTCAACTTGTTTTCATCCGGAAACCGGGTTATATTGTCGCCGGTAGTTATGTCGTTTTTCTTATGAATTCGGGCAGGTCCGGCTTGCCGCCGGTCGAATGGCCCACGGAGGGGGCGTAGTACGGCATACCACCCATATTGCAGTCGTTGAAATGCTTTTGGCCGGTACCGCAGCCGGCATGGAGCTTCGGGATGGTATCGACCCCTGGTCGTTGTAACAGTCAGCAATCCGCACCTGCGTCCGGAGTCATCGCCGGAGCGCCAGCGGCTTCTTTCCCTCTTTTTACGATTCGAACCTTTATTTCTGGGGCCATGCCCGGGGAGGCGGCATGCGGTCGCTGAACCGCCCGGGACACGACTATGGCGGCCCGTTGCGGCTTTGCCTTTCCTGTCTTCAACAGACAAAAACCCCCGTCAGCCCCGAAAAAATCCTGCGTGAAGCCGGCATTGCCGATCCCGCTGGTCCCGTAGGTTTCGAAGCCTTCCGCCGCTTCTGCCAACAGGGGCGCCAGGTTGTCGGCGACGACATGCTGCGGCGCGCTGGTCGCCATGCCGGATCGCGTCGCACCAGGGCCCTGAGCCGAAACATTCTGCTCGGCATGGCCGGCCCCGAAATCGTTCTGCGCCGCGAGATTCGCCGCATGCTCCAGGGATGGCCGGTCGACTGGCAGCTGCAGCGCACCGGCGAACGCCGGCTCCAGCTCGAGGTACGCGACCACGGGGCACAGGCCCTGCTCTGCCCGCTGATCACCGGGATGCTTGAAGGCATGGCCCCCTTCTACCGGTTCGAGCAGGCGGGACTGCTCCATACCCGCTGCGCCGAACGGGGGGATTCATCCTGCCGCTACGGCCTGAGCTGGCAGGAACAGCCGGCCGATGCCGTTCGCCGCAGGCGCAATGTTCTGGCCGTTGGCACAGCCGCCGCCCTGCCGGCGCTGCCCCTGCTGACACCTTTGCAGACCGAAATCTTCTGCCTGACCAGCCTTGGAGGCCTGCTGGGTCTGAGTACCCTGGCTGGCCTGAAGGAGCGCATCAGTACCCAGGCGCAGCTGCAGGAGCAGATACACATCAACGAGGAACTGATCGACCAGGAAAATGCCAACGCCCTGAAGATCCAGCTGACCCGGGAACTGGGACAGGCGGTGGAGAGCCGCACCAGCCGCGAGGACCTTTTGCAGGCAATCATCGACGTGCTGGCCGAAAACCTCGATTTTGACCGCGGCATGATGTTTCTGCTCAACCAGGGTGAAACCAGCCTGCTCTACAAGGCCGGCTTCGGGCTCAGCCGGGAGGAGCTCCAGGGCGTCAAGCCCCCCATCGACGTCGAGCCCGGCCCCAGGTCACATCCGCTGGCGGCTGTACTGAAACGGGGCGAACCGCTGCTGGTGAATGACCTGCGCCAACTGCATGCCATAAGCCATCACGCCTTCTGCCGCTGGATGACCCACCTCGGCAGCCGTGCGGTCCTCTGTTGCCCGATCCGCACGCAGAACCGCCCCACGGGCCTGCTGATTCTCGACCTGCGGACCCCGCGCAGAAATCTGCTTGAAAGCGACCTGCAACTGGTGGAGGGGCTGACACCGCTGATCGGCATCGGCCTGCAGAACGCCCGCCTGCTACTGCAGCAGTCGAGCCAGTTCCAGTCGATCCTGCAGGTGCTGGCCGCGAGCATCGACGCGCGCGACTTTCTCACCGCCGGGCACTCGGCCCAGGTGACTGAATACGCCGTCGGCATCTGCCGCACCATGGCCCTGTCGGAGGAATTCACCGATGTCGTGCGCATCGCCGCCATGCTGCATGACTACGGCAAGCTGGCGGTCCCCGATTTCATCCTGAAAAAGGCGGGTGAGCTGACCGCCGAGGAAAAGGCACTGATCCGCACCCACCCGGACAAGAGCCGGGAGATTCTCGAACGCATCCCCTTCGAAGGCATCTACCGGCAAATTCCTGAAATCGTCGGCGCCCACCATGAAAAAATGGACGGCAGCGGCTATCCGAAAGGGCTCAAGGGGGAAGAGATTCCGCTGGGGGCGCGCATCATTGCCGTGGCCGATTTCTTCGAGGCGATCACCTCGAAACGGCATTATCGCGAACCGATGTCCTTCCCCGCCGCGCTGCAGCTGCTGGCCGAGGAGAGCCTGATTCACCTCGACCCCCAGGTGGTCGACGCCTTCATCCGCTACGTGAATGCCAACAAGCTCTGCCTGGTCGATACGGGTGCGAAAAGCCTGCCGGTACACAAAAAAATACCCGCCGGCATTGACCGCCGTCGGGTCCGCATTCCCTGTCGCACCCAGGTCTCCTGCCAGGCCGGCAACCGGGTTCTGGCCGGCACCAGCGCCAACCTGAGTACCGGCGGCATCTATGTCGCCACCGACCAG
>RFIO01000295.1 GCA_003695205.1 Deltaproteobacteria bacterium | reverse complement strand
TCTTTCGGTACCTCGGGACCGAGGTACCGGCTTTTCGGCCCCATGTCACGATGCGTCAGCTTGAACCAGGCGCGGGCAAAGGCGTCGGCAAACACATCAGGATTCGCCAGGTAGCGGCGGGCGATCGGCTCATAGACCGGGTCGAAGCGAAGAGACAGGTCTGCGGTTGTCATCATCGGTCGGTGTTTTTTGCTCGAATCATAGGGGTCTTCGACCATGTCTTCGTCTTCGACATCCCTGGCGAGCCATTGCCAGGCTCCAGCCGGGCTTTTGACCTTTTCCCATTCGTACTTGAACAGGACTTTCAGGTATCCCATGTCCCAGCGCGTCGGTTTCGGTTTCCAGGCCCCCTCGATACCGCTGGTGATGGTGTCTGGCCCTCTGCCGCTGCGGAAACTGCTCTTCCAGCCGAGGCCCTGTTCCTCGATGGGGGCCGCCTCAGGTTCGGGTCCGACGTGATCCGCCGGTCCGGCACCGTGACATTTCCCGAATGTGTGCCCGCCGGCGATCAGGGCGACGGTTTCTTCGTCGTTCATCCCCATACGGGCAAAAGTCTCCCGCACGTCCCTGCCGGAGGCGACCGGATCGGGGTTGCCGTTGGGCCCTTCGGGGTTGACATAGATCAGTCCCATCTGGACCGCGGCAAGAGGATTTTCCAGATCCCGCTCACCACTGTAGCGCTGGTCGCCGAGCCATTCCTTTTCCTTCCCCCAGTAGATATCCTTCTCCGGTTCCCAGATGTCGACGCGGCCGCCGCCAAAACCGAAGGTTTTAAAGCCCATTGATTCGAATGCGACGTTGCCGGCCAGAATCATCAGATCGGCCCAGGAGATACTGCGGCCGTATTTCTGCTTTATCGGCCAGAGGAGCCTGCGGGCCTTGTCGAGGTTGGCGTTATCCGGCCAGCTGTTGATGGGGGCGAAACGCTGGTTGCCTGTGGCGCCGCCGCCGCGGCCGTCTCCGGTCCTGTAGGTTCCAGCGCTGTGCCAGGCCATGCGGATGAACAGCCCGCCGTAATGTCCATAGTCAGCCGGCCACCAGTCCTGGGAGGCGGTCATCAGTTCGGTCAGATCCTTCTTCAATGCCGTGAAGTCGAGTTTTTTGAATTCCTCGGCGTAATTGTAGCCGGGGTCCATGGGATTGGATTTGTCAGAGTGCTGGTGCAGGATGTCGAGGTTGAGCTGGTTCGGCCACCAGTCACGATTGGAGGTCCTTTCCGAAGCACCATGCCCGCCGCCTTTGCCCGTGACCGGGCAGCGTCCTGTATCGGTCATCGCTCTATCCTTTCGGGGTTGGTCTTGCCGGAGTTGACGTTACAGGGTCATTTCTAACAGGCTATAAGAGAATGTCAATTCTTATAGAAAATGATTTTCCCTAAAAGGGAAAAAGATTGTTTAAAAAGGATTTTTTAGGCAGGAAGGGCAGGTTCCGATGAGTTGAATCTGGTGGGATGTGACTTTGAAACCTGTGTTGTCGGCGATTTCGGCAATCAGGGTATCGACCTGGCTGGTGTCAGGGTCGAGAACAACTCCGCAGTGCTCGCAAATAATATGAGGATGTGGGAAGGGTTTATTGCCGTCGAATCTCTTCTGGCCGTCGGGAAAGCCAATTTCGAGTATCTCTCCCATCTCCTTCAGCAAGGCAACTGTTTTGTATACGGTCGCCAGGCTGGTTGTCGGGAAACGGGTTTGGACCTGACGATAGACCTGCTCGATGCCGGGGTGTTCATTGCTGTCGAGAAACGCCTTCAGAATGGCGATGCGCTGGGGGGTGATCCTGCAGTTGCGCTCACGCAGTCTGAGGATAACCTTTTCAAGTCTGTCTGGAGTCGTGGCCACAGGAGAATCCCGATTGAGAAGTCAGCTTGCATTTCTGTTCAATCTTTCAAAGGGGTGATGCAATGTCAAGTTATGACTTCGACCTGGGTGGAAACAGGCTGTTGCGGCCTGAGCGAAAAAGGGGAGCCAGGCCGGCTCCCCTTTTCCATTTTCGCGATTTGATTCATTTGGGTCAGCGGTTGCCGACCTGGTTGCGTCCCCTTGCAGGGGTGCGGGTGCGGACCCTGACGACAGCACGCTGTCGACGGGTGTCGCGGGCACGGTCGACGGCGACGGCACCGAGAACCAGCAGGCAGAAGAAGATCAGCAGGGCAATCAGGACGGTAAAACCGATCAGCATGGCGAAGCGGTATTCGTCAAAACCGCCTTCGGTCAGGGCGAGAACCGGCTGGGCGAATGAAATCAGGATCAGCAACAACAACAGTCTGGTTTTCATGACAATCTCCTTTCCGGCACGATGACATTGCCGGGTCGCAGTCTATGATGGTGCCGGCCATTACTGAACCGTGGCACTCGCACAAGAGTCGGTGCTGAGCCGTAGAGTGGACTGTGCCGAAGCGCACCGAAATATGACCAAAACAGTAATATTTCGACCGTCAGGTTGTCAACCCGGTACAGGAAGGTCAGGGGAGTCGGATGGTTTTGTAAAGGAAGTTCTTGAATCGGAAGAAGGTTTTCCTGTCATTGCCGTTGTTTGAGGAGGGATCGCAGGCGCGCAGCATCCGGGCCAGCTGCGGCATGGTTCTGGCCCCGTTGCGGCGGGCCTGTTCGATCAGCTCGATAACCGCCTCCCGGGTCAGGTGCTTGTCGCTGTAGGGACGATAGACAGCGTTCCAGAAGTCTGTCTCGCCCGTTTGGATCCGTCCAAGGATTTCGGCGGCCAGGGTTCGGTTGAGCTCCATGGCGCTGTCGCTGTTTGGGGGGGGCGTTTGTCCGGGACCGATGGCGGCGGCAACGGCGTCGGCGTCGATGCGATGTCCCTTTCGGAAAAAGAGAGCGCGTACCAGAATGCTGCGCAGCTCGCGGATATTGCCGGTGTAATTATGGGCCGCGAGGAGCTCGCCGGCCTCTCTGGTGATCCTTGGGGGCTGTTCCGGTTCGTCTGGTTGGCGATAGATGCGGTAAAGACGCCCGAGAAAGTGGACCGCAAGGTCGGGGATGTCCTCGCGACGCTGGTTCAGGCTGGGGACCTCGATGGTCAGCTCCGAGAGGCGATGGTACAAATCCTCGCGAAAATCTCCCTTGCGGATCAGTTCCGCCATGTTCTTGTTGGTGGCGGCAACCAGCAGAACCCGGGCGTAACGGGTCTGGTTTTCGCCCAGGCGCACGAATCCGCCGTTGTCGAGAAAGCGCAGCAGCTGTACCTGGGTCTTGGGGTCGGCATCCCCGATTTCATCAAGAAAGACGACGCCGCCATGGGCTTCTTCGAGAATGCCGATCCGGTCGGTATGCGCTCCGGTAAAGGCGCCGCGCTTGTGTCCGAACAGTTCTGAATAGGTCAAATCCCCACTGTAGGCGGCAATATTGGATTTCTTCACCGGAAGTTCGCGCTGGAGGCCGAAGCGTTCGCGGTACAATTCGTTCAGGCGCGAGAAGATGTTGTTGAAGATGAATTCCTTGCCACTGCCGGTTTGGCCGGTAATCAGGATTGATGGCAGGCCGAGGGTGGCCTCCTCGACATCTCGCTGGTGCCACAGACTCATGCGGCTGAATATGGGGGGGGTGACCTGTTCAATGAACCGGACAATGCGACGGGCACTTGGGGCGTTGCCGATGATGTTGCCGAGGCGGTAGGAGTTGATGGCCGGGTCGCGATAGCCGACATCGGAGCGAAGCTGTTCGACTTCGGTGGTGAGTTGCTCGATGCGCAGCAGATCGAAAATGTGCCGGGAAATCAGTCGCTGGATGATCTGCAGGATGCGCCTGTGTTCTTCTGTGAAGTGGTTCGGTTTCAGAGAGTCGAGGCAGATGACGGCCAGAACCCGCTCTTCGTGCAGCACCGGAACGGCCAGTTCGCTGCGGATATCGGGTGTAATCATGCGGTAGAAGCCCCGGGGGGCATCGGTCTCCATGGTGTCATCAATGACCTGGGGCGTGCCGGTCGCTGCCGCCAGGCCCGTCAGGCTGCGCTCTTCGGGCGGGAGCTCTTCGGCGCCGACGCGGATGGGTGGAATATGCTTTTTCAGCCATTCCTTGATCTTGGCGCCGACCACCCTGCCGTCGGCCTCTTCCACCACGAGCCAGGACTCGCCATCCAGTTCGCGCACCAGGGCAATGCTGCCGGTGTCGGCACCGATCAGTTCGGCGGTGCGGGACAGGACGCCGGCGAGAAAGGGTTGCAGCCCGGAACTCGATTCCTGCAGCAGGGTGTTGATTTCCGACAGGACCTGAATTTCGAGGTGTTCCCCACCGATTTCCTGAATGACCCGCTCGGCCATTTCGGCGTGGGCTTCGAGCAGGCCCTGTTCGAAGGGACTGAAGCTGTAGGCTTCGGAGGTGTAGTAGTTGACCAGGCAGGCGACCCTTCGGCTACGGGGCTCGTAGCGCGGCACCACGTAAAGGGACTGCAGCCCCATCTGTTCAGTGAGGTACTGTTTCTGCAGCTCCTGGCGCGGCAGATCCTCGATGTAGATCGGGTGCAGCAGCCTGTCATCACTGATGACGCCGTCGCGGTCGATATAGCGGGACAGCAGTGAGTGCCCCGAGGCCAGTTCGATCTGTCGTTCGGCTTCGTAGCGGCGCTTTATTTCCTTGTCAGGCGACCAGGAGGCGAGGACCTCGAGATAGCTGCCTGCCGTTTCGGAAGCGCGCGGCACCAGGACCGAGGCAAGGGTGAGTTTGTCGATGAGGCGTACCGCCGAACGCATCATGAACGTGGCGGCCTGCTGGGCCTTGGCTGCGTCGATTTCACGTGCCAGCAGAATTTGCTGATGGTGTTTGCGCGCCTGATCCAGGGCTTCGGCGCTCTGCTCGAGGAAGCGCCGCAGTATCGCAACCTGGTCCTGGTCGGGAAGTTTGCCTGACCGGCCGGCATCGAGACAGAGAACACCGATGGCACGGCCGCGGTGAACGACGGGGAGCTGGCAGGTCGCTTCGATACCGTATTCGCCGGCAAGGCTGCGGGCGCTGCTGCTCGGCAGCTGGTCCCGGGTGCTGACCAGAGCCGGTTCCTGGGAGACGTAAACCCTGGAGACGACATAGGCGTCACTGTTGAGGGGGAAGGATTTTTCCTTAAGTTCTTCGGCGTGGGGGCCGGCGGCGGCGATGCAGGTCAGGCGACCGGCGGTGAGGTCCTCGAGGTAGATACGCACCCGGCCCTGGCCACCTACCAGGGTGGCGGCATCGATGATCAGGTGCAGGATGTCCTCAAGATTTTCCTTGCCGTAGCTCTGCAGTTTGGCGCTTATGCTGTCGAGCCGGTGCTGCTGTCTCGGTTCCATGGCCACCTCTGAGTTGAATGTCTACTCAGCTGAGTATGTCGGGCAGGCCCCGGGACTGTCAAGAAGGTGGTGTGAAGGGCTGGCAAATAACTGACCAATGAGGTAAGATTTGCCCTGATTGCCAGATCTTCCCAAGGAGGCCGACGCGATGGGACAGTGCCGCAAGGGCATTTCTGAAGTAAGTGAAGACAGGGCCCGGTTCATCTGTGGCCGTTGCCGGGCCATGACCGCAGAGCGGGACCATGTCTGCCTGCCGGTGGCCATGTACGGTGCCGAGCCGGATCCCGGCCTGACAGCAACCGTTGAGAAGGGCAAAAAGGACAAGGGCAAAGTCAAGGGTGCCCGATTCGAGATCGAACGCAAGTTTCTCGTGGCTGACGACCGCTGGCGCGGACAGGGTGACGGAGTCTACACCCGCCAGGGCTATCTGAGCGTCGACCCGGATCGGACCGTGCGGGTCCGGCTGATCGGCAAAAAGGGTTTTCTGACCGTCAAGGGGCGTTCCGAGGGGCCGGTCCGGCCCGAGTTCGAATATGCCATTCCCGGCAAGCAGGCGCGCTACATGCTTGACCACCTCTGTTTGCGACCGCAGATCGAAAAGGTTCGCTACCGCATCGAGTTCGACGGCATGGCCTGGGAGGTCGATGAGTTTCTCGGCGACAACGCCGGCCTGGTGCTGGCAGAGGTCGAACTGGACAGCCCCGATCGGAAGGTCAGGTGCCCTGAGTGGGTCGGGCCTGAAGTCACCGGCGATCACCGCTACAGTAATGCCTGGCTCAGCCAGCATCCCTGGAAAACCTGGGACAAGGGCGGCTGAACCGGCGGCCGTTTGACCGCCTGACCGGGCTCCGATAGACTGATAGCAGGGCCGTGTGTCCACCCACAGGTGTGAGGATGCGGCTCTGGAAAGGGTCGACGGATGCCCAAGAGGACAGTTGCCTCCTTTGCCGTCGCCCGCCTTGAAATCCTCGATACCCAGGGACAGGTGGACGAACGGCTGA
>RFIO01000294.1 GCA_003695205.1 Deltaproteobacteria bacterium | reverse complement strand
CCTATGGACAGCCCTGGGCGAAGAGGTCGAGGTAGGCGAAGAAGTCGGCAGAGTCGATGGTGCCGCTGGCGTCGAGGTCGGCGCAGGGGTCGTCTGCGCCGAAGAGGTCGAGGAAGAGGAAGAAGTCGTCGGCGTCAGCGTCGCCATCGAAGTCCAGGTCCGCCGGGCAATCCGGGTTGGCGCAGGGGTTCGAGCAGTTGGCGGGCTCGCCGAAGAGGAGGTAGTTGACGCCGGTCTGGTCGCCACCGATCTCAACGATGACCGGCTCATGAATACCCGGAAACACAGCCCCACCCGGATTCCACCACCACGCATTGTTCGCTTGTCCGCCCCCAACCGTGGACTCTCCTGCCTGAACACGAAAGAAGCTTGCGCCGTATTGTGACTCCAACTTCGCAGCCCACACAAGGAAGTATGATCCGGGAGGCAGACACTGTCCGGCGAAGTCAGCAACATATACCGACCCATCAAAGAACCCCGTGCCCGCGGCCGACTCAAGCGTGAGTTCACCTGTGTATGTGTCCATCCCCGGCAATCCTGATCCGTCATTTGTGAAGATGCGCACAGGAACATCTGTGGTCATGAATGGATCAACGCTCCCGAAGCCCGCCGACTGAAACACCCCGAGCGATGCGCCCGTTGTGATCTCAAAGTCTTCGATGAGAAACAGGTCATATGGATCAAACTGGCTCTCAAAGTCCTGCGCGCGTGCGCCGAATGAAGACGATCCATCGTACACAAGCCCAGCGATCAACTGATCACTGGGTGCGATGATGGGCTGCCCGTTTCCGTTCTGTGCGACCCGATCAAAGCCGTCCGACAACCCCATCTGAATACCTTGTCCGTACCCTGCATTGGATGCGGCGATGGATACAACCGCCATCAGATGTTTGCGCTGCATATCGGCTTCTCCTCATCGACAAGATGTACCCATATCACTGGCTGGCCAACGCGCTGAACTGGAAACTGTCGCCGGCACTGACGGTTCCGGGCTTGACGGTAGCGAAGTTGACATCGATAGTCAGCGATGTGAGCGGCTCGATCGTGTACGAGGTCGCACCCGACGCCTTGCGTGCAATCTGGATCACATCCGATGCCGAACCGATAGGAAAGTGCAGGCCGAACCTGTTGGTCACTCCTGCGGCTACCGACTGCCCGGGCCCAGTGCGTGCGGGCAGGATGATCTTGTCGATCGTGACAAAGGGCTTGTCGCCCTCGACCGTGGCAGTGCCATCGAGAACAACCGCGTCGGCGATGAGATCGCCCGCGTCCATCACGGACAGCCCTGGGCGAAGAGGTCGAGGTAGGCGAAGAAGTCGTCGCCATCAATCACGGCATCGCTGGTCAGGTCCGCCCGGGCATCACCGGATATAAAGATATCGAGAAAGAAGAAGAAATCATCTGCATCGACATCTCCATCCTTCACGCCGAACAAGGGATTCTGCGGGTTTGAGCTTCCCGTCCAGTCGCCCTCACAGAATCGCAGGTCGCAGGGTCCCGCTTGACCGCAGAGCATAAAGTTCACACCGGTCGCCTCTCCGGTGCTTCCGTCGACAACCCGAAAGTGGGTCCCCAAACCAAGCGAGTCTCCGGGCAGCCACTGCCACGCGTCACTCTCACCCCCTTCGCCCGTAGAATACGCACCACTCTGCACAAAGAAAAAGATCTGGCCGCTGTGCGTAAAGTTCAGCCTGACTGCCCATACGACAAAGTACGATCCGGCTGGCAAACACTGGCCGCCAAAGCTTGCGATGGCATGCTGCCCATCAAAGAATCCCGTCCCTGGAATGCTCATGAGTCGAAGACGCCCAGAGAATCCCGATTCTCCGGGCAGTCCACTGCCGTTGTCCTCGAAGATGCGCACGCCCACATCTGTCGCACGATCCGGGCGATCGGTCCCAAAGCCCAGGGACGCGAATGCGTCGATAAGCACGCTCTCTTGTGTTGAGAAATCCTCAATCACAAAGATATCATATATATCAAAGATGTTTTCAAAGTCTTGTGCCTTCGCCCCCCACGAGCTCGTCCCGTCGTATGCGAGCGAGACAAGCGGTTCGAGACATGGTGGCTCCATGGGACCCAGAGCGGCTGCCCCTGCAGTTTGTACGGTGTGAATGTCGTCCGAAGCATACCTGACGACCGGTGGTACCGCCACTCCAGAGATGGCCAGGATTGCGGGTACCATGATGCCTTTCCTTCGCTATTCGCCTACTGCGTGCCGCGGACTGATACTTCGAAACTGTCTGTCGTCGGCGCTATTGACAACGGCTCTATCGTGCTGACGACAGCATCAACCACATAGTCCGAGAGAGATTCGACTGTGTAGGATGTCTCTCCCGCTTTCCTTCGTGTGATCTGAATCACATCAGCTCCACTCGCAATCGACACGAGCAGCCCGAGTCGGTTTGAGTAACCAACGAAGACCGTTTGAGGTGAGCCTGCCTGTACTGGCAGGACAATCTTTGTCACTGATGCGAATGGCTTTCGCCCGTCAACCGTCATGCCGCCATTGAGAACGAACGACTCGGCAATCGAATTGCCCGCGATATTCGTTCCGATCACCCGTACTGTCTGCGTGGCTCCAAGGCTTCCGATCACTGGTCGGGCCTCCACCCATGAGCATACCGAAAACCGGGGTGGACGCCCAGAGAAATCCTGAAAAAGCCCGATAACCGCCTCTGCGGGCCGTGAGGGGCCGCGGGCTCTACGATCGCCCCTCCGGAGGTGTCGCGATGGGCTGGGTGAAGGTTCGGGATGCGCTTGCGGGCGAGGTGGGCAGTGCGTTGACGCTGCGCGGCTGGGTGCGCACGCGGCGTGACAGCAAGGCCGACGGCGGGCTGAGTTTCATCCAGTTGCACGACGGGACCTGCTTCGATCCGATCCAGGT
>RFIO01000039.1 GCA_003695205.1 Deltaproteobacteria bacterium | reverse complement strand
TCAGCCGAGTTTTCATGGCTCCCGCCGGGCGAGGTCGGTGGCGAGGGCCGCTGAAAAGCACCCGCCTGCTACGTTACGCTCCCTCCTCGGTCCTCGACGTAAAATAAGTGGAAAGGTTCAAGGAACAAGGGAAAAGGAAAAGTTTTTCTCCGTGCAAGCCACTGAACGGAGGCTTCGGTCGGCGGGGCGAAGAGCCATGAATGTTTGAGGCGTCAGCCGGGTGTTCATGGCTCCCGCCGGGCGGGTCGGTAGTGAGGGCCGCTGAAAAGCGCCCGTCTGCTGCGTTATACTCCCTCCTCCGGCAACCGGAACCGGCGCACTTCGGGCACCAGGCGCTCGGCCAGGGAACGCATCTGGTCGATACAGTCGCCGAGCGAACGCATGACCTTGAGGTTGTTTTCGGCAACGCCACTGATCTGCATGAGCGACTGCACCATTGCCTGGGAGGCCTGACGTTCCTGTTCCATGGCCTGGCCGATGTCGCGGCTGAATTCGAGGATGTCGCTCAGTCCTTTCGACACGACCTGGCTCCCCTCGGCCTGCTCGCGGGTGCTGGTTTTCAGTTTCTCAGCGATCAGGCGCAGATCCTCTGTGGCAGCGACAATCTGGTCGCCGCCACGTTTCTGTTCGGCAATCATGCTGCGGATTTCCTCGACCTGATCGGCACTGCGGCCAATCTCCTCCTCGATCTGGCGGCTGCCGCTGGCCTGCTGGCGTGCGGCAGCGGCGATTTCGGCGGCACATTCGCCCGATTCGTCGGCACGGCGGACGATGTGGTCGAGTACCTCGCGCGCGCCCGAGACGGCCTGCAGGCTGGCGTCGGCGCCGCCGATGATCTGGTCAATCGATTCGACCGCGGTGGCCAGCTCGACCTGGACGCCGCCGATCACCTGTTCAATCTGGTCGATCTGGCCGGTTGTGGTTTCGCTCAGCTTGCGGATTTCATCGGCAACCACGGCGAAACTGCGGCCGTGTTCGCCCGCCTGGGCGGCGATGATGGCGGCATTGAGCGCGAGCAGGTTGGTTTGCTCGGCGACCGAGCGGATAACCGCCAGGATATCGCCGATCCCCTCCGATTTCTCCCCGAGAGAATGGATCAGTTCCCGGTAGTGGAAAATCTGCTCGCGGTTGCTGCCGGTGCGCTGGACGACCTCGTCGAGGGCCCGGGCCCCGTCTTCACGGGCCAGGGTGCTGACCTGCTCGGTCAGTTGGGCCGACGCGGCCGCCTTTTCGCCGACGCCGGCGCTCATGTCGGCCAAGGAGGCTGCGGTCGAGCGCATTTCCGTGGCCGAAGCCGCCAGGTATTCAACCAGCTCCAAGTTCTGCCCGAGGGCGCTGTTCATCTGGCTGATGGAGGAGGAGATGCTGTCGACCGCCTCAGCCAGCTGGCCGGTCATGCGGGATACTTCGCCGATGCTGTGGCTCATCTGTTCGGCGGAGCCGGTCGAATCGGCCAGTGATCGGGAAAGATTCTCCAGGTTGCCGGAGACCTGGATGACGATGGTCTCCAGCTCCATGATCTTGTCGGCGGCCTGATCGATATCCTGCTTCTGGCGATCGCTCCCCTGAAGAACTTCGTCGCTGTATCGATCAAGCTGGCCGCTGGCCTGCTGTACCTGGGTGACCGTGACCTGGATCTGGCGCACGATGCCGATCAGTTTGTCAGCCATGCCTGTGATGGCATGCCCCAGCTGTCCCAGTTCGTCCCGGCCCGATTCCCTGACTTCGACAGTCAGATCGCCCTCGGCCAGCTCTTCCGTGGCGGCAACCAGCCTGCGCACCGGGCGTGACAGGCTGACATGCAGCAGCAGGGTGACGGCCAGGGCAAGGACGACCCCCAGAGTTCCGAAGACCAGGGCGAGAGAGCGGTTGCGCTGGGCGTTGGCGAGAATGACGGCATTCTCGTCGCGGATTTTCTGTCGCAGGCTGCTTTTGAAAGTATTGCCTGCCTGGTGGGCGGCACGTTCCACCTCGATCAGGGTTGTGCCCCAGGTGCGGATGCCTTCGCCGCCGGTGCCCAGGCGCATCTCCTGCAGGTAGGCGATGGCGGCTGTCCTGAACTGGGACATCTGACCGGCGAAGGCCTGAACCTGTTGTTTCAGGTCTGGGTCCTCCAGCCCCTGTTCAAGCCGGGCGGTCTGTTCCTGCAGCTGCTTGATGCTGGTGACCAGGGCCTTCAGGTCGTACTGCTCCTGGATGATCTGGGTGCTGAGCTGGCCTCGTACGTCGAGAAAACCGTTCAGCAGCTGGTCGGCCTTCTCCAGCCTGGCGCGCACGCCCTCCAGCTTCTGCAGGCTCGCTTCCATGTGACTCGCCTGCCAGGTGCCGGAAGCGACCATGACCAGGATGATGAGAACGAGCAGACCGAGACCCGCGTTGCGTATGAACCGGTTGGACAGGACCATGAATCCCCCTGGTCGGTGGTCAGCGGATTTCGAGGGTCAGCGGATCGGAGATACGCCCCTGACCATAGAGATGCGCCTTGCTTTTGTCGATCGGCTTGCCGTACAGGCCATAGACCGACACCCCGAACAGGAAGCTGCCCCCCTGGCGGAACTGGATGTCATCGTCGTGGCCGGTATCGAGTCGGCGCGCGAATTCGATGGTCCAGACACCGTTTTTCCAGGTCCCCTTGGCGCGCACGTCGGCGCGGCTGCCTTCGGGCTTGCGGATGACGTACTGGGGTTGGAGATCCCCCTTGTAGCTGGTGAGAATCTGCTTGCTGGTGGTCGATTTGCCGGCATCACCGAGTCGTTGCAGGAACATCGGCTTGCCTGATCTGCTGGTGATGCGGGTCGCCTTGGGAGCCGATTCCGGTGACAGGACATGGTGCTTGTCGTCGGCGAAGCCGACCGGGTCGGTACGGTTGGCCTTCCAGTACCAGACGTCGGCGCGATAGCTGTTGTCGGCAAAGTTGGACAGGTCGACCGGATGGCCCTCGAGATTCCACTTGAAGGCAAAGGTGTCTTCGCGCTGAGGGCCGAGTTCGTAGACCTCGAGGTCCTTGTTCCAGACCCAGGGCTTGTGGGTTCTGTTTTCTTCGGGGTCCGGATAGCTTGCCAGGAAGAAGATCAGGCCGTCCTTGTGAACTGATTTGAGGGTGATGTCCACATCGGCAACCTTGTCATGTACCACCAGTGCCGGGGCCTTGCCCCAGGCGGGGTCCGAGCCGTTGCCATCGACCATGACCAGGGTATCGGCGGGTACCGAGGTCAGGGTCTGGGCTGCGACACAGGGGGAGGTGGTCCACAGGGCCAGGCCGGTCAGCAGGAACAGGGCTGCAACCATTCTCATGATCTGTCTCCTTTTGGCAAAAAATGAATAGCAGGGGGATGGGCAGATTCCCCCAGTGATAATCCCCCATAAATCAGCAAAATTCAAGCCATTCCGCCGCTGCCGCGTGGGATGGCCGAAACGGGGTGTCGCGCTACGGTTGGTCCGGGGAATTGGTCATCTTCCGGCACCCGGGTGCCGTAGCCTGTCACCCTCCCCGGGTTAGAAATGCAAGGAG
>RFIO01000293.1 GCA_003695205.1 Deltaproteobacteria bacterium | reverse complement strand
CCATCCTGTTCAGCAGCCAGGCCGGTAAAGTAGGACGTCCCCCCAGCCCACAGGAACACGCTATCATTCGCGATGGTCACTGAGTCGATGCCGCTGCCGGTCACCGGGCTTTCGATCAGCATGGCGCGCCCTTCGGGGTCGATGTAATAGACCTCGCCCGTGCCGGACACCTTCACGAATTCATTCAGGTTTTGCGTGTTGCCCGTCGCTGCCGGCGTGTAGTTGATCTCGACGAGCTGCACGTCCGGTGCGAAATACTTGCGCGCTTCGCTGAACTTGACCTTCTTGAGCGCCCCGTCTTCCTGGGTGTAGATGGCATCGTTGCCGTCCGGCACCTTGGTAGGGGCCAGGTCGGGCCGCACCTGGGCGGCAGCCGTGAGGCCAAAGAGCAGGAACAGGAAAATGATGTGTCGCTTCATTTCTTTTTGGTTTTGCAGGAACCGACGTAGCGCAGCCATTGCCAGTTGAGCACGGCAATCTTGCCGCGCTTGCCCATTTCACGCAGCTTGTTTTTCAATGCGCGTTCGAGCCATTTGCTATCCCACTGCCCATATGCCGGCTGGCAGACCTGCACGTTCTCTGCGCCTACGAAGGTGGTGATGCCGCCGATGTAGCGGGCGTAGCTCACCCTGTACTCGACCTCGATGCCGTAGTTGTCATCGGGGAGCCATTCCCACCCCCATGTCTGTGCAGGCAGCAGGGCGGGCAAGCAAAGGATGATGATGACTGCGATGCGTCTCATTTGTTCGATTCGTCGTAAGTGAGGTGAAATCCGGCGGCGAAGGCTACCCGAAACAAGATGAACACAGCGACCCATGTGCCGGCATCATCCGACGCCAGGGTGGCGATGCCGGCCGCGAGGAACGTCATCATCATGAACTCCATCAGGTGCCAGCCGTCGGCCAGCCAATAGAGGAAGTAGGTCGCCATGCCCCACCGGTATCGCCGGTCACCGCCATCCCAATCCTTGTACATCCGCTTCCATGACGTCTTTTTGTCCCAGAATGACCGCGGCTGCAGCCGCGACGTCCATCCGCCAGGGTGGAACGTCAGTTCGTCCATCACGCCCTTGCACAGGCCCGCCAACAGAAAGAGGATGAATGCTAAGGCAAAGTCCATGTGTCGCCGGTTGGGGTGATCCAGATATTGAGCGCCGGGTCGGCCCATCCGGTTCCAGAAGGCATCCCCTCGGTCACGGGTGGGCGCTGCTGCAAGGATTCCACTACGCGCTTGTCGAGTACTTCGTCCTTTCTGATCAGCCAGGTGCGTTGGTGGTCTATCGAACCGTTGTCCTGAATGGCATCCGGATTGTCTTCGAGCAGCATTTGAAGACCATCCAAACTGCCGTAATGCTGTATGCAGATGTCAAAAATCGTCTGCCCTGGTCGCGCCGTGTATTCGGTGAGTCTCATATCTCGAGCAGCAGATTGCGGTCATTGTATCTCATGGTGCGGAGGCGGTAGCCATCTGCTTCGAGGGCGAGCTGAAGGGCCCGGCGTTGTGCCGCATCGAAGTTGCCGTTGATCAGCCGCTCTTCGCCGAAGCCGGCCAGCGGCTCGTGCTTCAGGTTGCCGGGCGACAGCCGCACGACCAATTCCACGTTTTGCAGGTCGCTCTGCCCGATCACGAAATCGCCGTTTGCGATTTGCAGGTCGCCACCGTCGAGCAGGAAGTCGTTCATCAGAATTCGGTGTTTACGCTGAATCCTATCTGTACCACGATGCTACGCGCCACACCCCGCGGCACCAGCTTCACCTGGATGATGAGCTTGCTCGTCGCCAGCACGTCCTGGTCGGGATTGATAAAGACCCCGAATGCGCTGAGCTCGTTGTTGCTCGTCATCGTGTTCAGTGCACGCTCGGTCAGGCCCTCGAAGTAGCGCACCGTGCCCGCCGCCAGCTTGCCCGTGTCGCCATCCACGGTGAGTGGTGCATTGAGCTGCGGCAGCAGTGCGGCGCGCACCAGGCGCTTGGCCTTCTGCATGGTCCGGTTGGCCTCGATGTAGGCGAAGTCGTCGGTGCTGATGACGGCGCTGTGGCTGTCGGCCAGGTAGGTGCCACCGATGCCCGCATGTTTGCGGAAGCATAGGTAGCGCTTGTCGTTCAGGGTCTGGATGTTCGACACTGTGGGGTTGACCGTGCCATCGCTCAGCATGATGGACTCCAGCTCTTCCCCGTCGCTCATGTTGAAGCGCTCTACCCATGCAATGCTCTCGTGCACCTTCGCCTTGGCGACCGCGCCCAGCACGGCCCCCACTGCGGGGATGTAGGGTTTGCCCAGGGACGAGGCGAGGGCGGCACCCCTCGCGCCCCCGTCGCCGGCAGCCACGACGCTCACTGCCGGCGCAGAGAGCGTGTTGAGGTCCGTGGCCGAAGAGGGGACGAGCGGCGTGGTCGCATTGTCGTACCCGACGATGGCCACGAAGGGCTTGTTCTGGGGCTCTGCCGCATCCGCGGCAGCCTGCCACACGCTCGACGCCTCGCTGACCGAGCCGATGAAGCCGCCCACCTGGCGCACCTTGTCGGTGAGCACGAGCAGGTCATCGGGGAAGGTGATGCCGAAGCATACGTACAGGTCGGCAGCGCCCGCTACTCGGAAAAACTCACGGATGTGGTACCAGGCTTCGCCATAGGTCGCATCCCCTTCGGTGATGCCGTCCTGCTCGGCGCTCTGCAGATCTCGATACAGCCGGATCTTGTCACTGCCCCATGCCGTGGGGGCCGAGCCGCTGAAAACGATGGCGCTGACGTGGTCTTCGCCAGCCGCCACACGGCCCAGACCGCCACTGATGGTTTCAAATGTCACGTCATTCAAAGGCATCACTCAGATTTTTTGCGGCCGCGGCCACGTTTCTTTACAGGCTTCTGGGCTTCCGCCCCTGCTTCCTGAACCTCACCCGTGCCAGGATCTTCCTCTTCAGAGTTGGGGGCCGGGATGCGCTCGATCTTCAACCCATGCCGTTTGGCGTGATCCTGGGCGCTGCCCCAGTGATGCGCCAGAAAGAGGCAGTCGCCCACCTTGATCACTTCCTTGGCATTGGGGTATTTCTCAAAAAACTCCTTGACAGTCATGACTCATTATTTGATTAGACCGTGGTGTCTTCGATGATGGCCACGACACCGCGCTTGTCGGTGTACCATGCCGTGCCTCCTGCGCGCACCTCGGCGCTGAAGATGCT
>RFIO01000292.1 GCA_003695205.1 Deltaproteobacteria bacterium | reverse complement strand
GCCATAATCCTGTTACCTCCTCAATCGGGTTGGTCGCGTTACTCGATGATGCCCATGATGTCGTCTTCGCGCATCATGAGATATTCCTTGCCCTCGACCTTGACTTCGGTGCCGGCGTACTTGCCGAACAGCACCTTGTCGCCTACCTTGACGTCGAGAGGCAGCACCTTGCCGTCCTCGGTCTTCTTGCCGTTGCCGACGGCGATGACTTTGCCCTGCTGGGGCTTTTCCTTGGCGGTATCGGGGATGATGATACCGGCCGCGGTGGTGGTCTCCTCTTCCAGGCGCTCGACGATGATGCGATCGTGCAGAGGTCTGATGTTCATCTGTTGCTACTCCTTTCCAAAGGCTTATTTCCCGGCACGAAGCCGGCGATCATCATGGGTTGCGGCGCCGGAAGGGCGCCTCCTTGTTAGCACTCATCCAAGGCGAGTGCTAACAAGGACAGGCCTAAATATAATCAGGCCGACCCGATTGTCAAGGTCTTTCGGGGAAAAGTTGCCAGGGGATGGAATCAGGCAGCAGAGAGGGTTTTCAGCAGGTAGTCGGCGAGCTGTTCGGCGATATCGCGCGCCAACAGGCGCCGCTGTTTGTCAATGGTGGAATAGTCATGGTCGAAGAAAATTTCGCGCGGGTACTCCATCACCATCACCGCCTCCTTCTGTCCGGGCTGAAACAGGCGGATACGACTGCGCGAACGGATGGTGGTGTTGCAGCAGCCAGATTCCTCGACGTAGGCGAACAGCTCGCCCACCACGACGTAGTGGTTTTCGAGCCATTCGGGTTCGATACGTTCCAGTTCCTGCTTGAGGATGACGACATCGTAGCGGCTGGTCACCCCCTTTTCACTCAGGACATCGACGAAGCGATCGAAGATCTCTTCCCGGACCGCCTGCGGCACCATGACGGTCAAGAAGGGGACGACGTAGAGGGTCTCCCCGGCGGGAACCCGGGCAAACTCCTCCTCGGTACGCACCACCGGGTGGCTCGAACAGGCCACCATAACCAGCAGCATCAGGATGGCGCTCAGGCGGGCCGAAAGGCGGATGGCGGAGATCATGCGTCCCTCCCGGAAAGAGTCAGGCGGCTCAGGCGACCAGCGCGCCGCCGCAGCTCGAGCCGCAGCCGGCGGTGCAGCCGAAGCAGTGGATACCGGTGTGGATTGTCCGGCCGGCCAGGACCGCCGGGTCGAGCTCGTCGATGTGGCCGGGCAGCCCATCGGCCAGCCCCATGCCGAGGACCTGGTTGAAATCGCAGTCGGACAGGCTGCCGTCCCAGGCGATACAGATCTGGTGCCGGCACATCAGCCCGGCAACGGTCGCGGGATTGAAGGAATCCTCCAGCAGCAGACGGTAGGCCTGTTCCTCGTTACGGCTGCGCAAGTCTTCCAGAAAGCGGCCGATGGGCATGTTGGCGATGGTCAAAAGGCGGGTAAAGACCACGCCGTGCTCCTTTTCCAGGTGATCACGGTAGTCCTGTTCCAGGCTCTGCTGGTCGGGCGGCAGAAAAGCGCCGCCGGGGTTGTAGACCAGGTTCAGCGGCAGAGCCTCATCACGACCGTAGCCGAGCTGGTTGAGCAGCCGGATCGCATCGAGACTCCGACGATAGACCCCCTGCCCCCGCTGGGCGTCGACGTTGCGGTCGAGGTAGCAGGGGAGCGAAGCGACCAGTTGCACCTGCTGGTCCCGGAAAAAGGCGGCTGTCTCTTCCTGCCCCGGTTCGAACAGCACGGTCAGGTTGGTGCGCACCTGGACCGGGTGCCCGGCCTGGCGCAGGGCGAGAATGAAGTCAAAAAAATGCGGATTGAGTTCGGGGGCGCCGCCGGTGATGTCGACCTGAATACCGGGGAAAGCCTCGGCCAACTTCAGGACCGAGGTCATGGTCTGCCAGTCCATCTGCTCGGTCCGGGCCGGAGACCCCTCGACATGACAGTGACGGCAGGCCAGGTTGCATTTCAGCCCGACGTTGACCTGAATGAGCGAGGGGCCCTCGGCTTTCAGGTCGGCCCCGGTCTGCTGGCGAACAGTGCGGCTGAACTCGTTCATGGGCAAGCTGTTTCCTTTCAGGCTGTCGGTTCCGGACTCACAATTCCGGGAAGCAGGCGCCGCAGCAGTCTCTCCAGGGCCGCGGGCGCAACCGGCTTGCAAAGGTAGCCATCGGCACCACAATCGACCGCCAGCCGGTCAAGCTCTTCCGCCGACCGCGCCGACACCAGCACCACGGGCAAGTCCCTGTAACGGGCATCTCCACGCAGGCGACGAATCTTGCGATCACCTGTCACCCCGGGCATCGCCACGTCCATAAGAACCAGATCGGGCGGCTCACTGGCCAGCAGATCGTTAATCTCGACCGCGCTCGCCCTCTCCCGGACCTCGCAGCCGAAGTCACGCAGCAAATCGGCGAGAATGGCCCGGCTCAGCCGGCAGTCGTCGACCACCAGAACAGTCGGTTTCATATCCCCCTCCCGGATGCCAGATTAAAACAGGCATCACAAAAACCGAATATAACATGGCCACAGCGCGGCCGGCAACGAGACTCAGGCTGGTTCCAGACCGGCGAACTTCAGCAACAGCTTCTTCGGCCCGACGGCATTGAAATAGACAATCACCTTCTGGTTGTCACCGCTCCCCTCGATTCGCCGCACGACACCGACACCGAAACGGACATGGCGCACACGCATGCCGAGGCGCAGTCCCTCCTCGGCCTCCGGCACCAGGCGGACCTCGTTGTCTTCCTCGAAGGGGTCGGCCGCCTCGGGCGGCAGCTCGTCCTCGCCTGTCTGCAACTGTTCGAAAACAGAGGCGAGGTTATGGCCGGAGGCCGGCGCCCGCCCCTGATCGCCGTCGAGAAGGTGCTCGGGAATCTCGTCGAGAAAGCGGCTGCGGGCATTGTACTGGTAGCTGCCGAACACCCGACGGCGGCGGGCGTGGGTCAGATAGAGCCGTTCCATCGCCCGGGTCATGCCGACGTAGCAGAGCCGACGTTCTTCCTCGAGATCGCCGCCCTCGGTCTCGACCCGGTTGTGGGGAAAGAGCCCCTCCTCCATGCCGGTCATGAAGACCACGGGGAATTCCAGGCCCTTGGCGGCGTGCAGGGTCATCAGCGTCACCCGGTCGAGGCTGCTGTCGTAGGAATCGATGTCGGTCACCAGCGCCACCTGCTCGAGGTAGTCGGACAGGGTCGGCGCCTGTGCCCTGGCCTCCTCCATGCCGCTCACCAGCTCTTCGAGATTGCGCAACCGGTCGGCCGACTCGCGGGTCTTTTCCTGGCGCAGCATGGGCCCATAGCCAGTCTGCTCGATGATTTCGCTGGTCAGTTGCGGGTAGTCGAGACGTTCGGCAAGTCGGCCGAATTCATCCATCAGTTCCATAAAGGCTTTCAGCTTGCCGGCCGGGCCGGCACCGAGCAGGCCGCGTTCAAGGGCCAGGCGGCAGGCCGGCAGGAAACCGCCCGCCTCCTGTTCCAGCGCCATCACCCGGCCGACGGTGGTCTTGCCGATGCCGCGGGCCGGCACGTTGACGATGCGCCGGGCCGACACCGAGTCGGCGGGGTTGACCAGCAGACGCAGGTAGGCCATGACATCCTTGACCTCCATGCGGGCGAAGAACTTCAGGCCGCCGAACATGACATAGGGGATGCGCTCGCGCACCAGCGCCTCCTCGAGCACGCGGGACTGGGCGTTGGTGCGATAGAAGACGGCGATATCGCGCAGCGGACAGCCTTTGGACCTGAGTCGCCCTATTTCCCCGGCAACATAGCGGGCTTCCTCCAGGTCATCAGGCAGCCCCTGAAGCACGATCGGATCACCTTCCGGGTTCTCGGTCCAGAGGGTCTTGCCCTTGCGGGCGATGTTGCAGGCGACCACGGCGCCGGCGGCATCGAGGATGCGCCGGGTTGAACGGTAGTTCTGTTCCAGGCGTATGGTCACCGTACCCGGATAGTCGCGTTCAAAGTTGAGGATATTCCCCAGATCGGCACCGCGCCAGGCGTAGATCGACTGGTCATCGTCACCGACCACGCACAGGTTGCGGTGTTCGCGTGCCAGCAGGTTGACCAGCCGGTACTGGATACTGTTGGTGTCCTGGAATTCGTCGACCAGGATGTGGCGGAAGCGGTCGCGCCAGCGCGCCAGCACCTCGGGGTAATGCTCGAACAGATAGACGGTCAGCAGCAGCAGGTCGCCGAAATCGACGGCATTGGCCTGGCGCATGCGCTGCTGATAGAGCCCGTACAGGTCGGCAACCAGCTCCTCCTGGTAGCCGTCGGTCGGCAGCTGGTCAGGCAGCAGGCCATGATTCTTGGCCCGGTCGATGGCCGCCGCCAGGGTCGCCGGCCTCAGGGTCTTCTCGGAGATGCCGCGTTCGGCGAGCAGGTCCTTGAGCAGTCGCTTCTGGTCCTGGTCGTCGTAGATGACGAACTGGCGCGTATAGCCGAGCGGCTCGATTTCCTGGCGCAGGATGCGCACGCAGGTGGCGTGGAAGGTCGCGACCCAGGGGAGCTCATCCGTCCCGAGCAGCCGTTCAAGGCGCTCCTTCATCTCGGCGGCCGCCTTGTTGGTAAAGGTAACCGCAAGGATATTCCACGGACGCAGGCCGTGCTCCCGGATCAGCCAGGCTACCCGGTGGATCAGGGTACGGGTCTTGCCGGAGCCGGCCCCGGCCAGAACCAGCAGGGGGCCGTCACCATGGGCCACCGCCTGGCGCTGCGGCTCGTTCAGACCGGACAGCAGATCAATCATCCTCGTCCTCCAGGTGGCGCGACATCAGGGCGCGATTGTAGGCCGAAACGATATCCTTGCGCGAGATGATGCCGGCCAGCCGCCGGGGGTTGTCCGGCGCCACCACCGGCAACTGCTCGATGTTGCGGTAACCGATGCGGCGCATCGCCTGGTCGAGATTCTCGTCCTCGGTCACGGTGATGACATCGAGGGTGGCCAGTTCCTTGATCACCACCAGGTCCATCAGTTCCGGTTCGAACACCGCGCCCATGAAATCCTGTACCGAAATGATGCCGCTCAGCTCGCCGGCGGCGTTGACCAGGGGGAAATTGGTATGCCGGGTGCTGGCGATAAAACGGGCGAACTGCCCCAGGGTCATGTTTTCCGGCACCGTTTCGACCTCGCGCGCCATGACGTCGCCGACCCGCAGCGCCTTCATGATGTTGCGCTCCTTGCCCGCCTCCAGGTCGATGCCCTCGCGGGTCAGCTCGACGGTTTCCAGGCTGTCCCTGCGGAAGTGGCGCGCGATGCTGGTGCCTATAACGCATGTGATCATGATGGGGATGATAACCTGGTAGCTGTCGGTGATTTCGAACAGCAAAAAGATGGCGGTCATCGGCGCGTGGGTCGCCGCTGACAGGAAGGCCCCCATGCCGACCAGGGCGTAGGCGCCCGGGGAAAGACCTGCTTCCGGGAAGATCAGAACCGCCAGGTGACCGAAGGCGCCGCCGGCCACGGCGCCGAGGAAGAGGCAGGGGGCGAACATGCCCCCGGGCAGGCCGCTCGACAGCGTAATGCTGGTGGCGATCGCCTTGGCCAGGATCAGCAGGGCCAGCAGCCACCAGACGTGCTCACCATGCAGCACCGTCTCCATGAATTCATAGCCGTTGCCGAAGACCTGCGGCAACAGCACGCCGATGGCTCCGACCGCCAGACCGCCAGCCACCGGCTTGACCAGTTTCGGCAGCGGCACCGCGTCGATGATGTCCTTGATGCGAAAATGCAGGCCGATAAACCCGGTCGCCAGGGCGCCGATGATACCGCCGAGCAGCAGGTAGAGACCGAACTCCCAGAAGCTGTGGACAAAGTAGGGCGGCGCCGTCAGCTCGGAAATATTGCCGAGCAGGGCTCGGGAGACGACGGTCGCCATACCACTGGCGATAACGATGGAGGTGAAGCTGGCCAGCTCGAAGGAGGAGAGCAGAACGATCTCGGTGGCGAAAAAGACCCCGGCTATCGGGGCGTTGAAGGTCGCCGCCACACCGGCGGCGGCACCGCAGGCGACCAGCACCTTGAGGCTGTCGCCGCTCATGCGGAACAATTTGCCGAACTGGCTGCCGATGGTGCCGCCGATGACGGCGATCGGCCCCTCCTGGCCGGCGCTGCCGCCGGTACCGAGGGTGATGGCGGCCCCGAGTCCGCGCGTGAACAGGGGACGCAGCGGCAGCTTGGCGCCGCGCAGGTTGACCCGAACCAGAAAACCGGCAAAGCCGCCCTTCAGATCCTTGCCGAACAACACCCACAGGGGGATGACCAGCAGGCCGCCCACGGCAGGAAAGAGCATCAGCAGCAGCCGCTGCGGCTGCCACTGGCCGGCATCGATATGCAGCAGCTCCATCCCCTGGGCCACGACCAGGTGATGGATCAGCTCGATAGTCTGGCGGAACAGGTAGTTGCCGAATCCCGCCAGCAGACCGACCACGACCGCGAGGATGATGGAAAAGGTGTTCTCGCTGATGCGCAGCCGCGGCAGAGCGGCGGTCAACAGGTTCTGGACAGTTTTGAACAGGCGGCTGGCGTAGGACAAGTCTCTGGCTCTGCGGTTTCGGCCGGCGCTACTCCACGGTGACGCTCTTGGCCAGGTTGCGCGGCTGGTCGACGTCGGTCCCCTTGAGAACCGCCACATGGTAGGCGAGCAGCTGCATCGGTATCGAGGTCAGCACCGGCATCAGATCGTCGGCAACCTCGGGCAGTTCGACCAGGGCGTCGCTGCAGGCCTTCAGGTTGTCGTCGGCACGGCTGGCCACGGCAATCACCTGGCCACCGCGGGCCCGGACTTCCTCCATGTTGGAAACCACCTTTTCATAGGTGTCGTTGTTCGGCGCCAGCACCACCACTGGCAGGTTTTCATCGATCAGGGCGATGGGACCATGCTTCATCTCGCCGGCCGGATAGCCCTCGGCGTGAATGTAGGATATTTCCTTGAGCTTGAGCGCCCCTTCCAGGGCGATGGGGTACTGGTTGCCGCGGCCGAGATAGAGAAAATCCCGGGCACCGACGAAAGCACGGGCGATCTCCTCGATGGCGCCATCCAGTTCCAGCACCTGCTCGATCTTGCGCGGCAGGCTGACCAGTTCGCTTACCAGCCCCCGGCAGTTTTCGGCATCCAGGCGACCGCACGCGCGGCCGAGCCTGAGCGCCAGCAGATAGAGGGCCACCAGCTGGGTGGTGAACGCCTTGGTCGAGGCCACGCCGATTTCGGGACCGGCGTGGGTATAGATAACACCGTCGCTCTCCCGGGCGATGGTCGAGTCGACGACATTGCAGATGGCCAGCGCCCGCCCCCCCTTGGAGCGGACCTCGCGCAGGGCGGCCAGGGTATCGGCGGTTTCACCGCTCTGGCTGATCACCACCGCCACGTCGCCGGGAGCGACGATCGGATCCCGGTAGCGGAATTCGCTGGCGATATCGACTTCCACGGGAATGCGAGCCAGCTTCTCGATGTAGAACTTGCCGACCAGACCGGCGTGCCAGGAGGTACCGCAGGCGATGATGAAGATGCG
>RFIO01000038.1 GCA_003695205.1 Deltaproteobacteria bacterium | reverse complement strand
CGCGCTCTATCACAGCGGCAGCACCAGTACGCATGCCGCCGGTCCGCTGGCCGCTGTTCCCAACGAGTACGTCGAGCTCAGCCGCGACGACGCCCGGGAGCTGGGTGTCAAGGATGGCGACGCCGTGCGTATCAAGGCCAATGGCGTTGAACTGAACCTGCGCGCCAAGGTGGACCGCCGTCTGCCCAAGGGTCTGCTGTTTGCCCCCAACCACTTTCCCGGAACCGGCATCAACCGGGTGTTCGCGACCGAAACGGCTGTTCAGGCCGAGGTTGCCAAGGCCTGACGAGGCCTGCGGAGTACACTCACTTGTTTGCGACCATCTGCGGATAAACGAGTAAAGAGGACATCACATGAATGCTGAACTGTTGAGCCTGTCGAACGCACCCTGGTTGTACATCGGCGCCATGCTGGTGAAAATCCTGGTTGTCTTTGGGGTGACCATGGGGATCGTTGCCTACGCGACCTGGGCCGAGCGCAAGGTCATCGGCCATATGCAGACCCGCCTCGGTCCCATGCTGACCGGCTGGCACGGCCTGCTGCAGCCGATCGCCGATGGTATCAAGCTCTTTTTCAAGGAGGACATCATCCCCTCCCAGGCGAGCCGGGTTCCCTTCATCCTGGCGCCGATGATGATTCTGATCCCGTCGCTGATCACCATTGCCGTGGTCCCCTTCGGCACTGACCTGGTTGTCAATGTCGGCGGCAAGGCCTACGCAATTCCGCTGCAGATTACCGACCTCAATATCGGCATTCTCTACATTCTTGCCATGGCCGGCCTGGGTGTCTACGGCATCACCCTGGCGGGCTGGTCTTCCAACAGCAAGTACTCCCTGCTCGGTGGTGTGCGCGCTTCGGCCCAGATGATTTCCTATGAACTGGCTGCCGGCCTGGCCATCATCGCCGTCTTCATGCTGTCGGAAACTCTGAGCATGCGCGAGATCGTGCTGCAGCAGAGTGGCTCGATCCTCGACTGGTACGTCTGGAAGCAGCCGCTTGCCTTTGTGCTCTTCCTTGTAACCGGTACCGCAGAGATCAACCGTACTCCCTTCGATATGCCCGAGGCTGAATCGGAGCTGGTTTCCGGTTTCTGCACCGAGTACTCCTCCATGAAGTACGCTCTCTTCTTCATGGCCGAATACGCCAACATGATCGTGGTTGCCGCCATCATGGCGACCCTCTTTCTGGGCGGCTGGGCCGGACCGACTCCCTGGGGGCCGGTGAACCTGCTCGGCAAGATCTTTGCCTTCATGTTCTTCCTTATGTGGATCCGCGCCACCTTCCCGCGCGTACGCTACGACCAGCTGATGAAGCTGGGATGGAAGGTGCTTCTGCCGCTGGCCCTGGCCAATATCCTGGTGACCGGCATCGTGGTGGTTCTGCAGCAGTAGGCTTTCAACCTGTCGACGAGGTACAGACTGATGATTAAAGAGTTCATTCAAGGGCTGAGCATT
>RFIO01000291.1 GCA_003695205.1 Deltaproteobacteria bacterium | reverse complement strand
TTCGCGCAATGCCGCAGCACTGCTGAGCGTCTTCGATGTCTCGGTGCGTGAGCAGCAGTCCGCCATCAGCCAGATTCACCAGCAGCTCGGGGAAATCGAGGCATGCAAGCAACGGCTGATGCAGGAATGGCTCCAGGCGCACCAGAATGAACGCAAGTTCGGCCGTATTCTGGACCGGCAGACTCAAGCCGAAGCCCGGAAAAGGAATCTGAAAGACGAACGTCGGATGGAAGACCTGCTGACGGCTCGCCACTCGGCCGCAGCCATCTGAACCATGAAGCGCCTGCCCCTGGCCCACCTTTTCTTCGCAGCGCTTGCGCTCCTGCTTGGACTCAAGCTGGCCGCGTTGTCAACCGCGCTGATGGATGGAGGCTCATCCCCCACCGTGCCAGCAAGGCAGGCCGCAATGAAACCGGAACCCCCAATGCTCGCCCCCCTGGTGCTGAAGCAGGCCAACCCGGAATCCGGTCAAGACGAAACGTCATTGAGCATGCAGGCTCAGATTGAGGCCTTTTTTCCAGATGTTATCGACACCGCTTTCGCTGAGGTGATATCACCCCCACTGGCTCCACACTCTTCCGGCGAAACGACCATCAGCGAGGAGACCCTTGTCTCCCTCAAGCAAAAAATGAAAGCGATGGAAGAGCAACAGCACAGGCTTGAACTGCGGGAAGCCGAAATGAAAAAGGCTGAGGCCCGACTCAGTCAACGCGTGGAGGAGCTTCGTCAGCTTCAGGCCAGCATCCAGCAGAGCCTTGAGCAGGAAAAAAAGATCAAGAACAAGAAAATCAAACGCCTGACGGCGGTCTATGAGGGCATGAAGCCCGAGCGAGCCGCCCCGGTCCTGGCCCGCCTGGAACTTCCCACGGTCGTCAAGGTCTTTCTCCTGATGGATGAAAAGAAGGTTGGCAAGATCCTGTCCTTCATGCCGGCAGAAAAGGCCGTACAGATCAGCCAGGCCCTGACCCGCAAGGTCAGCACCCTGAAATAGCGAACGGCGCGCACCTTCATAGACAGCATGACGATCCGGTCGCCTGACGCCAGGGATATGAAGTCCGTGTTCAGCGACCGACCGCTTTTCTACCACCACATGGAATGGGTGCTGATGCATCCCCGCTTCGGCCTGCTGATGATGGGCCTGATCGCGCTTTCCTTCACCCACAATCCCTGGCTGGCCGGGGCG
>RFIO01000037.1 GCA_003695205.1 Deltaproteobacteria bacterium | reverse complement strand
GTGGTGAACAGGGCCTCGATGACAAAGCGGTCGATGGCGTTGTCACTGGCACCTTTTTCGCGCGCCTTGTCGGCCCAGAAGCCGATCCCCTTGAGGGCATAGACAAGCAGGTCCTGCAAATCGGAGGTGGTCGGCTGCTTGCCGCAGACACCGACCTTGTCGCATCCGACTCCTTTGGCGGCGGTTTCACATTGGTAACAGAACATGGGCGAACTCCTTTCGGTTGTTGTTGGCTTGAGTTGACTGGCTCAGTAATAACATCTTTTTTCGGTTTCGCAACCGCTGGCCGACATGCTGAAATCAGCTATAATGGCCCCGATTGCTGGGCGTATCTTATCCGGCTTGATGGCGCCAAACCTTGACGCACATCAAAACCTGAATTTTTCCTGGGGAATCTGATGGTAAAGCACCAGCGACATTACTGGCTGATGAAATCCGAACCGCATTGTTTCAGCATCGATGATCTGGCAGCCGAGCCGAACCAGACCGCCTGCTGGGATGGGGTGCGCAACTACCAGGCGCGCAACTTTCTGCGCGACGCCATCAAGGTCGGCGATGGCGTGCTCTTCTATCACAGCAATATCGCGAAGCCCGCCATCGTCGGGGTTGCCGAAGTAACGCGCGCGGGCTATCCGGACCATACCGCCCTTGATCCCAACGGTGATCATTTCGACCCGCGCGCCAGCGAGGACAACCCGATCTGGTACATGGTCGATGTCCGGTTTCTGGCGAAGCTTCCTGTGCCTTTGACCCGCGATTTTCTCGCCGAGCATCCGGTCCTTGCGACCATGGATGTGCTCAGAAAAGGAAACCGGCTGTCGGTCCAGCCGGTCACCGAAGTCCAGTGGCAGGCCGTCCTGCAGGTGGCGGGATTGTCCGATCCTTTCGTTACAGGAGGCGCATGATGAAACGGGGCCGACGCATTGCGCTTGTTGCCGGCGGTGTGCTGCTGGCCCTTCTGGTGGCCGTGGCCGTGCTCGCCATGGTCCTGGTGACCCCTGAGCGGGTACGCGACTACCTGGTCCCGCTGGTCAGGGAACAGACCGGCAGGACCTTGCAGCTGGAAAACCTGGACGTATCCCTGCTGTCGGGCATCCATATCGACCAGGTCCGGCTTGTCGATGATCAGGGCAATCTGGTTCTGGGAGCTGATTCCGCCGTATTGCGCTACCGTTTCTGGCCGTTGCTTCTCGGCCGGGTGATGGTCGACCGGGTGGAAATCAAAGGCCCCAGGCTGCGCATTGAACGGCTGACCGGAGGACGACTGCTGCTGCCGTGGGAAAAGGGCGGGCAGGCAGACAAACACGAAAAAGCCAGGAGCCATACCGAACCTGCCGGAGCAACGGCAGCACGCACAGCGTCTGACCCTGGCGCAGTAGCTATCGACCTTTCCGTACGGCGACTGCTTATCGAGGAAGGTCAAGTCGAACTGTACGATCGCGCACTCGATCCGAAAACGCCCTACCTGCTACGCCTGGACCAGCTGCACCTCGCCGCTGAAGACCTGGCCCTCGACCGGCCTTTCCCGGTCGAGCTGTCGGCACGCTTCGGTGAGGCCGCTGTTTCGTTGAGGGGGCAGGTCGATCCGGCCGGCAAGCGGCATGAGGTTGCCCTGAAGACCGACGCCATCGATCTGGCGCCGCTTTTGCCGTATCTGCGTTCCATCATCCCCGGAAAACTGTCCGGGGGACACCTCGGGGTCGACCTGACATTGCAGGGGGAGAAGGAGTCCTGGCGGTTCAAGGGGGGTGTCAGTCTTGATCGGCTGGGGCTGACGCTCGAGGCCCTGCCGGACATGCCGATCCGCGACGGACGTGTCGGCCTGACCTTTGATGCCGCCTGGCAACCCGAATCCGAACACCTTGAGGTGATGTCCTCCCGGCTGGACTACAACGGACTGGCTCTGGAGGCAGCCGGAGCCATGGACAAGCCCGGCGCCGACGGCCGGGTGCGGGGAAGGGCACGTCTTGTCGATGTCGACCTGCGGCGTCTGCCGGACGTGTTGCCGGCCAGCCTGGCCGACACAATCCGTCCCTACGATGCCGGCGGGTCGGTTGACCTGACCGCCGAACTGAACGGCGACCTGAACCAGCCGATGGAAGCCATTGGCAGCCTCGCGGTCGAACTCAAGCAGGTGCGATTCAATTACGACTCCTCCCGTTACGGGATTGACGGCAGGCTTACCGGTAATCTGAAACGGCTTGAGGGCAAGGGGCTCAAGATCAGCCTGGGGGAACAGACTGTAAACTTCGATCTGGCCCTCGAAGAGATTCTTGAACCGCCGGTGGTTGTCAGGGCCATGGTCAGCGCCGACAGGCTCGATATCGATGCCCTGCTGCCGAAAGATAGCGGTGCTGAACCCTCAGCCGGGAGCGCGGCCACCGCAAAGACCGGCAACGCAAAACCGGAAAGGCCGGGGCGCAAGACAGAAAGCAGGAAGACCGGAGACCAAAAGGTCCGTCTTCCGTTGGAAGGAAAATTTGAAGCCCGGGTAGGGGAGTTGCTCAGCCGCGGCGTGGTTATCAGTGATTTTCGCGCGAAGGCGCACCTCAAGGGGGGCATCCTGAATGTTGATCCGGTGACGGGTCGCATAGGTAATGGTCGGTTCGTCAAGGCCCTGCGCTGCGACCTGAACAAGACGCGACCATCCTGGCGGAGCAGCGCCACGCTCGAAGCCCTTCCGGTCGAAAAACTGCTAGCGCTGACGGCACCGGACATGCAAGGGAGTGCGACCGGAGTGGTCAATGGCCAGCTGTCACTGAATGGACGTGGTTTTTCCGAAGACCAGATCCGTACCAGCCTTGGAGGGAACGGGCGCATCGAGCTGCAACAGACGGTGATCAGTGGCACCAAGCTCAGTCGTGGCCTGGTCGGGCTGCTCGGCATGGGGCAGCTGAACGAGGTCGATATCGAGCAGGGAGAGCTCAATCTGGCTATCAAAAAAGGGCATGCAAGTCTCGCTGGTGTGCTGGCGGGCCAGGATTTGCGCCTTGAACCCTCCGGCTCTGTCGACCTGCGCGGTCCAGTCAAAATCAGTCTGCCGCTTTGGCTGGCACCCCGTCTTGCCGGCGGGTTGGCACTGAAAGGCCTGGTGGGCACTCTTCTGAAAGACGACGCCGGCTGGACGCTTGTTCCCCTCAAGATAGCCGGCCGTATCGAGGCTCCTTCAGTCAAGCTGGACGACAAGGCGCTCAAGCGCCGGGCGCGGCAGAAGGCCAGGGAGACCCTGAAAAAAAAGCTGCTGGAAAAAGTTGCTCCTGACGGTACCGGTACGCCGTCCAGCCCGGAAAAACAGCTGCTGCAGGATGCACTGAAGAATCTGCTCGGGCAATAGCCGGCAGAGGTTTTGACAATCGGTACCTGTTCAGGGTACTAATGCCTGCTCATGAATTGAGAATGGGTTTTACGGAAGGGGGGCCAGATGGCTGACAATCGCACACAGCCCAGACATCGCAAGCGCATCCAGGTGCGCTACGGGGTCGACAGTCCCAGCCGGATCGCCTTTACCGAGGATGTATCCGACGAAGGTTTTTTTATCAAATCAGCCCTGGTGCAGAAGCCGGGGACCATTCTGCAGATCGAACTTGTCACCCCGGCAGGCGACACTGTACGGCTTGAGGGCCGAATCCGCTGGGCCAAGAAAGTCCCCCCCAATCTTCTTGCGCGGGTCAAGGGGGGCATGGGAATAAGGATTCGTCGATTCATCGAAGGCGAAGAGGCCTATCGCGCCCTGTGCGCAGAATTGAATGAGCGGTTCGGTTGAGCAAAAGAAATTGAAATTTATTTTCATGTTATGATTGAGTCAAACGATTAGGCTTGCCGGAGGGGTCGTGGTTCAGGTACGCATCATCATTATTGATGACCATCCAATTGTCAGGGAAGGATTACGCCGCACCTTGGCGCGCAGTCCGGAGTTTGACATCATTGGTGAAGCTGGCGACGGGCTCGTTGCACTCGACCTCTGCCGCCAGCTGAACCCGGATGTGGTACTGGCCGATATCGACCTGCCCGGTCTGGACGGTATTTCCCTGACCCGCCAGCTTCAGGCCTGCGATACGCCTCCCCGAATTATTGTCATTTCAGGACATGAAAGCGAAGACTATCTGCGTCTGGCCCTTGATGCCGGGGCGCGCGGTTATTTTCTCAAGGGGGACGAGGTTGCCGAATTGCAACAGGCAGTCAACATGGTGATGGC
>RFIO01000290.1 GCA_003695205.1 Deltaproteobacteria bacterium | reverse complement strand
GGATGCCTACCGTGGCCGCGCGGCTCAGGCGCTCGAAAAAATCGACCAGCGAGGCGGGGTCAAGGAAATCGCCAACCCCGGCGGCGACCGGGAAGCCGGCATGCAGGCGAGGGCGCAGGCAATCGCCAAGGATTTTGCTTCATTGTCCAAGTCAGACAGGGAAAAGACCATCATCATCGCTCCCGGCCATGATGATCGGGCTGTCATCAATTCTGCCGTGCGTGATCAGCTCAAGCTGGAAGGCTCCCTGTCTGGGCCATCGGCAAAGGTTGAAACCCTGCAAAGCAAAGGCCTTACCGACGCAGAGAAGAGGTCTCCTGATTCGTACTCGAAAGGGGATGTGGTGCGCTTTGGTCGTGAAATGAAGGGGCTTGGCATCGCCAAGGGTGAATACCTGAAGGTCGCCGACAAGGAAGGTGAGGTTGTGAAGCTGGAGCGAGTCAGTGGCGAGCAGATCGGCTGGAATCCGTCTGCCCGAGGCTCGGGGGCTGGCCGGACTGAAACCTTCCGCTCTGAATCGAAAGAGTTCCAGGTTGGTGACCGGGTTCAGGTCACCCGAAACATTGAAACAGCCGGTATTTCGAACAAAACGACTGGCACCATCGAGAAGGTGGCAGGTGACAAGCTGACCGTCCGAACGACCGAAGGCCAAGTGGGCCTGGATATGTCCAAGGCTGAGAACCGGCACCTGGATCATGGGTACGCCATGACGGCCCACGCAGCCCAGGGCGCGACGGCTGATCGTGCCCTGGTTCACGCTGAGAGTCACCGGCTGAATCTGACGAATCAGCGTGCCGAATACGTTTCGATCAGCCGGGCGCGCCAGGAGGTGACCATCTATACCGATTCGAAGGCAGGATTAACCGATGCACTTTCCCGCCAAACTGGTGAAAAGTCAGCAGCTTTGGATAAACGCGATGCGAGACTGCGTGCGGAAGGCGAGGGCCAGAAAATCCAGGCTACGCCTCAAAAAACCGAAGCCATAGAATCGACGCTGGCACGTTTTTCGGAGTCCGGTAAGGGTATGGATACCGGCAAATCAGTCGCCTCAGTCACCGCAGCGGCCCGCGAGAGTGCTTCGGCAGGTTCGCAACTGAGCAAGGTCGGGGCAGGCGCCGGAAAGGAACTTGGTCAGGCTTCGGCCAAGGCCGCCGAAGGGCTTTCCAAGCTGGCCGGTGAAATCGCCAAAGGCGCCGGCAAAATGCTCGGCGCGGCAGGGCGATTGGCCGGTGGTGCTGGCCGGGCGCTGGGTGATGTCTCCAACGCCGCCGGCGAGCTGTCCAAAATTCCAGGCCAGGCCAACGAGGGTGTTAAAGGCGGCGAGAAGGGAGGTGGAAAGGAT
>RFIO01000036.1 GCA_003695205.1 Deltaproteobacteria bacterium | reverse complement strand
CTCATCGCCCACCTGCTCCAGGTCCGCCCGGGGGAGACCGTCGTCGATGCCTGTGCCGCCCCCGGCGGCAAGACCACCCACCTGGCCGCCCTCGGCAGCAACCGTCTCGACCTGTTCGCCTTCGACCTGCACGCCTCCCGGGTCCGGCTCATCCGCCAGGGAGCCGAGCGCCTGGGCTGCCGGGGCATTCAGGCCGAACAGCAGGACATGACGCAGGCGCCGGCAGTACCGAAGCCGCAAAGCTGCGATGCCGTCCTGGTCGACGCCCCGTGCAGCGGCCTGGGGGTGTTGCGGCGCAACCCGGAAACCCGCTGGCGCCGCATCGAAGAGGACATCCGCCGGCTGGCCGAGCTGCAGGGCCGGATTTTGGCCAACGCCGCCACCCTGGTGCGCCCGGGGGGAAGGCTGGTCTATTCGGTCTGCACCACCACTGAAGAGGAAACCTGCCAGGAGGTGGAGACATTTCTCGCCACCCATCCCGATTTCAGCCTGGATGACCTGCGGCCGCACTTTCCCGCCTGGGAACCCCTGTTCGACACCGCAGGCCGCCTCGCCACCTGGCCGGAGCATCCTGAACTGGACGGCTTCTTCGCCGCCCGCCTTCGTCGTGCCGGCTGAAGACTTCTCTTCTTTTCGCCGGCGTGCTACATAGGGATTATCCCCTGCAAGGAGCCCCCGATGATCAAGATCGCCCCGTCCATCCTCTCCGCCGATTTCGGTCGCCTGGCCGAGGAAATATCCGCCGTCGATGCCGCCGGCGCCGACTATATCCACGTCGACGTCATGGACGGCCACTTCGTCCCCAACATCACCATTGGCCCGCTGGTGGTCGACGCCATCCGCCCGGTGACCGAAAAACCCCTCGATGTCCACCTGATGATCGAGAACCCCGACCTCTATATCCCCGAATTCGCCCGCGCCGGGGCCGACATCATCACCGTGCACCAGGAGGCGGTCCCCCACCTGCACCGCACGGTGCAGCTGATCCGCAGTCTGGGCAAAAAACCGGGAGTCTCCATCAACCCGGCGACACCGGTTTCAACCCTGGAGATCATTCTCGAGGAGATCGACCTGGTACTGGTGATGTCGGTCAATCCGGGCTTTGGCGGCCAGGCGTTCATCGACAGCGCCCTTGGCAAAATCAGCGAATTACGCGAACTGATCGACCGGCGCGGCCTGCGGGTCGAAATCGAAGTCGATGGCGGCGTCAAGCCGGACAACTGCAGCCGGGTGGCCGAAGCCGGCGCGGATGTGCTGGTCGCCGGCAGCGCCGTCTTCGGCGCCGGCGACTACGCCGCGGTGATTGATGACATGAAACGCCTTGCGGGAAGCAGGGAGTGCTGATCGACCGGGACCTGGTACGCCGGCGCCTGGCCGGCCGGCCCTGCCATAAGATCGCCGACACCGGCCTGCGCGAGGCCGCAGTACTGCTGGCCCTTTTCCGGCGCGACAGGGAGGACTGGCTGCTGCTGACCCGACGCACCGACGCCGTCCGGCACCACAAGGGAGAAATCTGCCTGCCGGGTGGCAGCCGCGAACCGACCGACGCGGGCCCGGTGGCAACAGCCCTGCGGGAAACCGAAGAGGAACTCGGCCTGGGCCCGAACCGGTTTGACATCCTCGGCTGTCTCGATGATGTCGTTTCGGTGCACGGCTATCGGGTCTCGCCGGTAGTGGCTGAACTCGACAGACCGGGTGGCTACAGGCCCGACCCCGACGAAATCGACGCTGTTTTGGAATTGCCCCTGTGCGGTTTTTTTCGGCCCGGCGCCCACCACAGCGAGAACTGGAAACACCGGGGGCGCATGGAAAGAGTTCATTTCTACCGGGTCGAGGGTGTCGAGGTCTGGGGCATGACCGCTGCCGTTTTGAGACAGTTTTTCCGACTTGTCCACCTGCTCTGAGGCACCCGGAACAGCTATCGAAGGGGGAGAAAAGCAGATGAGCAACTGGCGCTCCATGGGCCTGCTGGCCCGGGTCAATCTCATCGTCGTTGTGGTACTGCTGATCTTTTTCGCGGCCGGAGCCTGGTTCGGTTACCAGCTGCAGCAGGACTACGTCCTCAACGAGGCGGTCGAAAAGGCCCGGCTGGTAGCCCAGGAGGCCATCCGCACCCGCGAGTATCTCTCGCGGCAACTGGTCACCGGGCAGGTCGAGCTCAACCTGGAACGTTACGGCCTGATCCCCGTGGTGGCCAGCCAGCGCATCGGCCGGCGTATCGCCGATGATCTTGGCTATGTCATTCGTCAGACATCCCTGCGCACCCGCAACCCGGTCAACAGTCCGGACGCCTTCGAACGCCAGGCACTTGAGCGATTCATCGCCGAACCGGAACTGAAGGAAATCTACCAGGTCCGCGACCAGGACGGCCCGGCCGTCTTCCGCTACCTGAAGCCCTTCGTGGCCGACCAGAGCTGCCTGCGATGCCATGGCGACCCGAAGCAGGCGCCGGAGTTCATCAGGAAGCTCTTCCCGGCCGACAAGGACCAGGCCTACAACTACCGCATCGGCGAGGTGATCGGAGCCGCCTCGGTTTCCATTCCCATGGATAGGCTCAGCGAGCAGGTCAGCGCCAATCTTCGCCTCGACCTGCTTCGCCTCGGCGGACTCTTCCTGGTGCTTGCCAGTTTTCTCAGCCTGCTCATCAAGCTGTCGGTTCTCAAACCACTGGGATTGCTGGGGCAGGCCATTCGGCGAACCGTCGAGACCGGCCGTTTTGCCAACCGCATCCCCTTCACCGGCCAGGGCG
>RFIO01000289.1 GCA_003695205.1 Deltaproteobacteria bacterium | reverse complement strand
TTATCACCCTTTGGCCTTTAGCCTTTCGCCTTGTGCCTTGCACCTTGAACCTTGATCCTTCCGAGACGGGCGGTCTTTTTCCGCCAGCTCTGCGTTCGCCGACGCTGCGCGTCGGAGATGTCAGAAGTCAGAACGCTTCGCTGTCAGATGTCAGAAAAAGCACTTATCACCCTTTGGCCTTTAGCCTTTCGCCTTGTGCCTTGCACCTTGAACCTTGATCCTTCCGAGACGGGCGGTCCTTTTTCGCCAGCTCTGCGTTAGCCGACGCTGCGCGTCGGAGATGTCAGAAATCAGAGCGCTTCGCTGTCAGATGTCAGTAGCTTATCACCCTTTAGCCTTTCGCCTTGTGCCCTTCCCCTCTTAGCCGAATTCCAGCTCAATTCGCGGATACTCGTTGCGGTCTTCCTCAAGCAGGCGTTTTGCCAGCTCGACTAGTTGACGCCCGTCGATACCGAGATAGACGCCGTCGGGCAGGGCGAGTTTCTCAAAGGCGGTCTGGCTCAACAGCCGCGCGCCGCGTGGTACGCCGGTAAAGCGCTTGAGCTGGGCCCCGGAAAGCTGGATCAATCCCTGGAGGAACTGGCCGGCAAGACTTTCGCGCCCGGCCGCCAGCCACAGCCTCTCCCACGCCTCGTGCGCCTCCCACCAGTAGCCATGGTTGAAGAGGTCGACACCGTAGAGATAGGGCTCGCACTCGCGCCAGGCCTGCTCGTCGAAGCTCCCAATCGGCGTCTCCTCTTCGCCCCAGGAGTGACCGCGCGGGTCATTGCGCGGATGCGGCAGATCGGTAAAGGGAAGAAAACGGTAGGCTGGGAAGTCGCGTTGCGAATAGCGCGGCACCTGCGGCGGGATAAAAGTCGGTTCCATCACGGCCCCCCTGCTTGAGGAATGGTTCAGCATAGCACCTTCAGCTTTCGTCATTTGGTCTTTTTTCTGTTGACTTGGCTGAATTGATGTTTTGTCCGCTCAAACTCGGAAAAACCTAGTAAACTGTCTGCTGTCTGCCCTTTTCGGGGGCGTGGTTCCCACATCAATCCAAGGGAGGAGAACAATGACCACTGGCACGTTCTGGAAAAAGTCGATCGCTTTGGCAGCCGCTCTGGCCCTGGTGCTGGTCGGTGCTACCTCGGTGATGGCCGCCAAGCCGAAGGAGCGCAACTACCTGCTGGCGACCGCGTCGACCGGCGGTACCTATTACCCGGTCGGTGTTGCCATCTCGACCCTGGTCAAGGTCAAGCTGCAGCCGAAACAGAAGATCGGCATGTCGGCCATCAACTCCGCCGGTTCGGGCGAGAACGTCAAGCTGCTGCGCGACAATGAGGTGCAGTTTGCCATCCTTCAGGGCCTGTACGGAGCCTACGCCTGGAACGGCACCGGGCCCATTGCCAAGATCGGTCCGCAGAAGGAGTTGCGCGCTGTTACCATGCTCTGGCAGAACGTCGAGCATTTCACCGTACTGAAGAAGTTCGCCAAAACGGGGACTGCCGCGGATCTCCTGGGGATGAAAGGTCAGTCGATGGCGCTGGGCAAGAAGAATTCCGGCACTCTCGGCTCCAACAAGGTCATCCTTAAAAATCTCGGCCTTGACGCCGAGAAGGACTTCAAGCTGGTCTATGTCGGCTACGGGCCCTCGGCCGACGCCCTGCAGAACGGCCAGGTCGCCGGTATGAGCACCCCGGCCGGCGCGCCGGTCAGTGCCGTGACCAAGGCCTTCGCCAATATGGGTGACAAGATTACCGTGCTTGATTTCACCGACGAGCAGCTCAAGCAGGCTGACGGCGGACTGGGCCTGTGGACCCGCTATGTCATTCCGGCCGGAACCTACCCCGGGCAGAAGAAGGACATCAACACCATCGCCCAGCCGAACTTCCTCGCCTGCCGGGCTGATGTCGACGAAGACGCCGTCTACCGGATCACCAAGACCATTTACGAAAATCTGCCGTTTCTGAACGCCATTCACGGCGCCACCAAGGCGATGGCGATTGAAAAGGCGATTGCCGGGTTGCCGATGCCGCTGCACCCGGGTGCCCTGAAGTATTATCGTGAGGTCGGCCTGAATATTCCCGATCGCCTGGTCGCCAAATAAGGACAACTGGAGAGGGGGCCGCCGTTTCGGGCGGCCCCGCTGCTTTCTGATGCGATAGTTCCTGCCATGACCGCTGTTGAAACCGAAACCGTCGAACGTCCCGGACGCCTGCTGCTGCTTCTTGGCGTCGCTGTCTCCGTTTTGCATCTCTGGTTCAATGTCTGGGCGGTGCTGCCAACCCTGTGGCAGAACTGCCTGCACTTTGCCGGTTTTGCCCTGATTGCCGTGCTGGTTTACCCGGTGCGCAAGGGCGGGGGGCGGGCCTGGCGTTTGCTCGATGTCGTTCTGGGCTTTCTGGCGGCCGGCTCCGCCATCTTCCTGATTGCACGGGAGGATGCCATCTACGACCGTGGTGTCAGCCTGGTGCCGATGGAGTGGGCTGCCGGCATCATCCTGATCCTGTGTGCCATCGAGCTGACCCGCCGGGTTGCCGGCTGGTTCATTCCGGTCATCATCATCCTGGCCCTGACCTACGTCGGCTGGTGGGGGCAGTATGTTTCCGGCGTGTTCCGTTTCGCCGGTCTGAGCGCGGAGACCATCCTGTTCCGCAGCGTCTTCGGCGACGATGCCCTGTTCGGCACCATCGCCCGTATCTCGTCGACCTACGTCTTCATGTTCATCCTGTTCGGCGCCTTTCTGCTGCGCTCCGGCGCCGGAGAATTCGTCATCGACCTGGCTCGCGCCGTGGCCGGTCGCATGGTGGGCGGCCCCGGACTGGTGGCGGTCTTCGCCTCGGGGCTGATGGGGACCATTTCCGGTTCGGCCGTCGCTAATACCGCTTCGACCGGAGTCATCACCATTCCGCTGATGAAGAAGGCCGGGTTCCCTAGCAAGTTCGCCGCCGGTACCGAGGCGGCGGCCTCCACCGGTGGCCAGCTGATGCCGCCGATCATGGGGGCTGGTGCCTTCGTCATGGCGACCTATACCCAGATTTCCTACAACACCATCGTGCTGGTCAGCATTCTGCCGGCGATCCTCTATTTCGCCACCGTCGGCTTTTTCGTCCGCATCGAAGCGAGGCGCAGCCTGGTACACGCCATTGACAATGAAAAGGTTTCCGCTGTCGAAGTCATCCGCAAGGGGGGAATCGTCTTCCTGCTGCCCATCGGCGTGCTGATCGGGCTTTTGATATACGGCTTTACCCCCACCTACGCCGCCGGGATCAGCATGATTGCGGTTGTGGTCTCCTCCTGGCTGACCCCCAATCGCATGGGCTGGCGCGAAATCATCGAGGCGATGGCGCTGGGGGCGAAGAACATGGTGATGACGGCCATTCTGCTGTGCAGCGTCGGGCTGATTGTCAACGTCATCGCCACCGCCGGGATCGGCAACACCTTTTCGCTGATGATCGACCAGTGGGCCGGCCACAGCCTGGTGATAGCCATTTTGCTGATCGCCCTGGCCTCACTTGTGCTCGGCATGGGGCTGCCGGTGACGGCCGCCTACATCGTGCTCGGAACCCTTTCGGCGCCGGCCCTGCATGGTCTCATCTCCGATGGCCTGCTGGTCGAGGCTTTGGCCAACGGTCAGATTCCCGAAGCGGCCAGGGCCCTGTTCATGATCGCGGCCCCCGATCACCTGGCCCAGATCGGCCAGGTTATGGATGTCCACACGGCCCGGATCATCGTGGACGCCATCCCGCCCGATCTGGCCGGGACCGTGCGTGAGGCGGTCCTCAGCTCACACGACCTGACCTTTGCGCTTCTGTCGGCGCATCTGATCATTTTCTGGCTGAGCCAGGACTCCAACGTCACGCCCCCCGTGGCGCTGGCCGCCTTTACCGGCGCCGCCATTGCCGGAACCCGGCCGATGACAACCGGTTTCCAGGCATGGAAACTGGCCAAGGGGCTGTACATCATTCCCCTGCTGTTTGCCTACACGCCGTTTATCGGCGGCACGCTCTGGGGAGATCTGGAAATCTTCTTCTTTGCCTTTTTCGGGCTGTATGCCTTTGCCGCCGGCCTGGAAGGGCACATGGAGACGGTCCTCGGCCTGGTCCCGAGGCTCGGTTCGCTGGCGGCAGCCGTGTTGCTGCTCTGGCCGCTGCCCTGGTACCTGCATCTGGCGGGCCTGGTGCTGCTGGTGGTGCTGTTTGTCAGCAACCGGCGCAAGGCCATGCGCCAGGTTCCACCCCCTGGCGCATCAGCACCTGCCGTTTAACCCGGATTAACGTCCCTTCTCCGGATTTGCGCCGTAGGGAGGCTGAAACCCGCAGCCGCCGTCACAGAAAGGCTGCTGTTTGCTTCGGCCGCAGGCGCACAGGTAGACGGTCTGGCGCTCGCGCAGTTCAAACCGGACCGGGTGGCTGCTGGATCCCGAATGGGACTCGTCGCAGAAGGGGAGGTGACTGGACCGGCCACAGGTGCAACGGTAGTAGACGCCCGGGTCGAGGGTGATGCGGATCGGCATGGCGCCGTTGCTGTCGTTGTTCATGGTCTTCCCTCCTGGGGTGGGTGATGGGCCGAAGTTGAGGGCCGGCCTTCAGTCTAGCAGATTTCCCTGTAGTACTCCGGAAAGAAAAGAAAAGGCCCCCCGAGCTTCGGGGGGCCTTTTTGTCTCCGGAACGGCTGTCGATTACTCGCAGAGGTCGACCTTGATGTCCCAGTTCTTGATGCGCATGGTGCCGTTCTGGGCCAGGTTGAGCTGCATCTTGAAGGCGCGATCGAACAGCTGCGGCTCGTGGCCGACGCCGCGCTCGAGGCAGTCCTTCTTGGCCATTTCGAGGTATTCCTCGAGAATCGGCTTGTACTCGGGGTGAGCACACTTTTCGATGATGAGCTTGGCACGCTCTTTCGGAGCGACACCGCGCATATCGGCCAGACCCTGCTCGGTGACCAGGACGTCGAGGTCGTGCTCGGTGTGGTCAATGTGCGGCGCCTTGGGCACGACACAGGTGATGCCGAGCGGATCGGTCTTGCTCGGGCGCACCGACGGGCTGTGCATGATCTTCAGGTAGCCGTTGCGCAGGAAGTCGCCCGAACCGCCCAGGCCGTTGATCATGCGGGTGCCGCCGACCAGGGTGGAGTTGGCGTGGCCGTAGATGTCGAACTCGACCGGGGTGTTCATGGCGATGCAGCCAAGACGGCGGATCGGCTCGGGGTTGTTCGAGATCGACAGCGGGCGCAGGGTGATCTTGCTGAAGTACTTGTCCCAGTTGTCGAAGAAGCGCGGGAAGCCGGGATCTTCAGACAGCGACAGGGAGCAGGACGAGGCGTACAGCAGGTTGCCGCCGTCGAAGAAGTCGAGCATGGTGTCCTGAAGCACCTCGGTGTAGACCGACAGATTGTGGAACGGACCCTTGGCCAGGCCGCCGATAACGGCGTTGGCGATGGAGCCGACACCCGACTGGATGGGCAGCAGGTTCTCGGGCAGGCGGCCCATCTTGATCTCGTGCTGGAAGAACTCCATGATGTGGCCGGCGATCGCCTCGGAGGTGTCGTCCATGTCGGAGAAGGCACGACCCTTGTCGCGGCGCTTCGACTCGACGATGGCAACGATCTTGTCCGGATCGCAGGGGACGTAGGGGGTGCCGATGCGGCTGTTCGCCTTGGTGATCAGCATCGGCTGCCGGTGCGGCGGCTTCTGCTGCATGTGGATGTCGTGCATGCCCTCGAAGGAGGGCTGGCCGGTGTTGACCTCGATGATGATCTTGTCGCACAGGTGCAGGGTCTCGGCGACGATGCCGCAGGACGTGGTCAGGGCCAGGCCGCAGTCCTCGGTGATGGCGGAGACTTCGACGATGCCGATGTCATAGCGGCCGTTTTCGGTGTAGAAGCCGTAGCCGGCATCCTGGGCGAAGACGCCGAGGTGCTTGTCACCCATGCGGATGCGGCCTTCGTTGATCCCCTTGGCGATGTTCTTGCCGGTCTGGTAGGGCCAGCGGCGGTCGATCATGTTGAGGGTCGCCCAGCGGTCCTCGGTTTCGGCGCCGGTGGAGGCACCGACGAACAGGTTGAAACGCAGCTTGCCCTGCAGGTTGTTGGCCTCGACATAGTCGGCCAGGGCGATGGGGATTTCCTTCGGGTAGCCGGCCGGGGTAAAGCCGGACCACATCAGGTTCATGCCGTCTTTGAAGTACTGGATGCAGTCCTCGGCCTTGCAAACCTTGCTCAGCAAGGACTTGCGACGTACGCGACTTTCAAGGGTTCCGAAATCTGACATCTTCTCTCTCTCCTCCTCATGAAGTTCCCGGTCGCGACGATTCACGGCCGGTCAGGTCGAATGACGTTCCCCGCGTCCCGGGCCGGTTCGCGGAGTTCCTTAAAACCTGGTTAAACATCTGCACATCCCGGCCGCACCGGCCGGATCCCGTCTGAACGGTGCTCCAATGAGAAAAACGCCGTTATACGGGTGCCGACTTTTATAATATGCCGTAAACGCCAAGTCAAGGAAAAAGCTGGACGGGTGAATGGGCAAAAAAGCGTGAAAATAAAGGTTGTTGCGGCCGATTGTCGACACTCTGGAAGGGGAGGGAAATGCCTGCAAGAGGGTTTGAAATGCGATATGTGCGCAAAATAACTATGAATATGATTCGGGCCGGCAAAAATGAAAAAAGCCGGGAATGAAGATCCCCGGCTTCGGTTGCTTTCAGTCTGGCTAAAATATCTCAGTAGTGCTTTTCCATGAACTTCTGCGCCTCGATGATGTGCGGGCTGGCGGGGAACTCCTTGAACAGGGTGTTGAAGGCGGTGACGGCCTTCTCCTTCTTTCCGCTCAGCAGGTAGGCCTTGCCCAGCACCATGTAGGCCTCGTCGCGGTAGAAGTAGTTGGGGTAGGTGCGGAACATCTCCTCGAGGCGGTTGATGGCCGCCTGGTACTTGTCGATTTTCAGGTACCACTTGGCGACGTAGAGTTCGTGGGCGGCCAGCCGGTCTTCACAGCGGCCGATGAAGACCTGGACCTCTTCCTTGTGGGGGTCTTCCGGAAACTTGTTCAGCAGGCTGCGGAAGGTCTCCCAGGCGTTGCGGGTCGCGGTCTGGTCGCGGTCGGCAGGGAGCATCTGGCGAAAATAGGAGAGGCCGAGCTGGTACATTGCCTGGGGCATCCGGTCGCTGTTGGGGTGCTGCTTGATGAAGTCCTCGTAGGCGGCCGCGGCCTCGGGGTATTTCTCGGCCAGGAAGTAGGCTTCGGCGATCTTCAGTTCGGCGATGATATTCAGTTCGGGCGAGTAGTAGCTTTCGCGTACCTTCTCCCAGTTGGCAATGGCCTCTTCGAACAGGCCGCGATCGAAGAACTTCTCCCCTTCCTGAAGGTAGAAGGCCGCTGTTTTGGGCGGCGGCACGACCGGTTTGGCGCAGGCGGCCAGAAGAACGGTCAGAACAAGAACGGTCAAAAGACGCATGGCAGACGATATCCTCGCTGGTTTCGGCGGTGACTGGACGTTGCATCATGGCCGATGCCGCCGGCGCTTGTCAATGGTAACGGCCAGTTGCCGGCAGATCGACCAGGGCAGGGCATCCCCAGGCTTTGCTGCCGGCGACGATGGACCACGGGTGGGCCTGGTTTCACGCAGTTGCCAATGGTGATCGATTCTGGCGGCCAGGGGCCCGGGAACTCCCGATTTCGTCAGCCGTTCCAGGCGCCGGTGGCGCGGCAGGCCGGCCAGGTCGCGGTTGAGCCAGCGCCGGCATGTTCGCAGGCGATATGCCTCCCGTCCAGCCCATGCCAGCAGGACAGTTGCCAGCAGTGTCGCTACCACTCCAGTGGGACGGAACCCGGTCGGGTGGCCGGTCGTGTTGTGATAGTCGCCCATTTTCGGGTCATACCAGGCGAGCCGCAATCGGGGGTGGCATTCCGGACCGGTGAGCAGGGTCAGGATTCTTGTCCACTCGGGCCAATGCCCCTTCAGCCGGTCGCTGACCACTATCGGTTCTCTGCCGTCGACGCATTGCACCGGGGTGCCGGCCAGTTTCAGGTCGGCATTTCCTGAAAGTCTCAGGGTCGTTTTCCCCTCGGGGCCTGCGGGGGAGAGGGACGCCTCCATGTGTCCGACCAGGCCGGTGAAGTCCTCGGGGCGGCCGGTCTTTGGCAGGGGGGCGACAAAGAGCGTGCGCGCGGCGGCGGGAATGATGCTGGCCCCGGCCACGACCCCGGCCCGGTCGAGGGTGAGCGGCCCGGGGGAGAGCGGACGGATGACCCGGTACAGCAGGTCGAGGCCGCGTTCGTCGTCGAGCCGCACGGTGCGGCCTGGCGGTTCGTCCAC
>RFIO01000288.1 GCA_003695205.1 Deltaproteobacteria bacterium | reverse complement strand
CAGGCTGTAGCGCCGCCCGCCAACGGTGATGATCTCGGTTTTCCACGGGCTCTTCAGCCAGTTTATCGAGCGCGAACGGATCGAGTCGACCGGCCAGTGGTCGAGAATGGTCTTGATCGCGGCGATGTTGTAGATGTTGATCCAGAAGGCCATGCGCTCATTCCTGTCACTGATGGCCGCGGGATCGAAGGTTTCCAGCTGCCGCAGCAAAACCTGCCAGTCGCCACCAGGCTGGCTCGCCTCGCCGGCCAGGGCCCGATAGTCGAGGGTGTTGGCCGGGATGCCGTGGATCTCACGGTTTTCGCTCAGGTGGCGCTCGAGCAGTCGGCTCCAGGGTGAAAAATCAAATGCCGCGGCTCCGGCGAACGGGGGAGACAGGAGCAAAAGTGCCAGGAAAAGAAAAAGGGCGCGCATAACCGGACCTCCGGGATTCAGAGCTCCAGTATAGCAGGTCGGCGAATGGAAAATGTCAGGAGGGAGACGGTTCAGCCCTGGCCGCGGCGCGACAGCGCCAGGGTGCCGTGGGTGCTGCCGGTACTCCCGACCAGGGTGACGCGGGCGTCGGGAAATTCCCAGCGCCAGACCGGCAGGTCGTAGATGCTGCCGTCACGGCGCTGCACCACCCGGGAAAGGTCTCGTCCTCGTCCGAAGATAGCGGAAAGCCTGTCGACCAGCGGGACCAGGTCGTCGGAGTCGAAGCGGGCGATCAGCTTGTCGAGGTGTCCGGCGCGGAAGTAGAGCCGCAGGTCGAAGGCGATGTCTTCAAGGACCAGATGATCGATGACGGCGACCGTGTAGGATTCGCCTGAACTGTCACCGGGCAGGGTCTGCACATACTGGAAGGGCCGGACCAGGGCGGCATCGTCGATGCTCATGCCGGCACGGTAGCCGGCCAGATCGAGCTGGTAGGCGAGCAGTTGCTCTTCGGCGTGAACGGCCTTCGGGCCGGGAAGGGCCAGCAGGAGGATCCCTGCCAGCGCCAGAAAGTAACGAATCATAAGATTGTCCCCCTCCGCACCCCTGAAGGGTGCTGGTGTTATGCGGGCCTTGCGGCCGGTGCGGGTATCTCTCTATTTCGGCCCGTCACTGCAGAAACTTTACCACAGAATGTGGATCGGAAATCAACTGTAGAAAATTTTCGGGCCCCGACAGGATCTGCCGGGGCCCGTGATTCTGTACCGGCTTTTGAACTGCCGGATTTCCCTTGCGGGATTTTGCTCCGGGTCGCCCCGGAGTTTCGTTGCTATGTCATGGATGTCGGGCTTTCCTGTCCGGTGGCTCAGAGATGCTCATCACATCCACCTCCCTGT
>RFIO01000287.1 GCA_003695205.1 Deltaproteobacteria bacterium | reverse complement strand
GGTGACTCTCACCTTCATCCCGCTGGCGCTCGCCCCTCTCGGTTACGGTTACCTGCTGCAGGCGGTCGAGCCGCGGCGTGTGCTGCGTCTCTGTTTTGCGCTGCTCGGCCTGAGCGCGCTGGTCTTTGCGGCCTCCAAAAGTTTCGCCCTGCTGCTCGCCATCCGACTGTTCCAGGGGCTGCTGGTGCCTGCGCTGCTGACCAGCCTGATGACCTATGTTTCGCGGCGCAGTGGCGTGGGGGATGTCCAGCGACAGATGGCCATCTACATCGCCGCGACCATCCTGGGGGGTTTTCTCGGTCGCCTGGTTTCGGGTGCCCTGGCGGCCTGGACCGACTGGCGCGTCAGCTTCGTCGTGCTCGGCTGTTGCCTGCTCGGGCTGACCCTGCTGCTCGGTCGACTGCCCGCCGCCGGCGGCCTGGAGCTCGCCAGGCCGCGCCCGGCGCTGCTGGCCGAGGTCCTGGGGCGCGGCTTCTTCCTGCGTCTCTACCTGGCCGTCTTCTGCCTTTTCCTCGTCTTTGCCGGCGTGATGAACTTCATTCCCTTTCGCTTGACCGACCTGAGCGAGCAGGCGAACGAACTGCGCATCGGCCTGATGTATTCGGGCTACCTGATGGGAGTGGTCTCCTCGCTGTCGGCCACCCGGCTGTGCCGCAGGCTCGGTGGCGAACTGCGGGTCCTCTGCACGGGCTTCGGTCTCTACCTGCTTGCCTGCCTGCTGCTGGCGGTTCCGGACGTGCGACTGCTGTTCGTCAACATGTTCCTCTTCTGTGGCGGCATGTTCCTGGTGCATGCCACTGCTTCCGGCTGGATCAACCGCTTCGCCGGCAGCCACAAGGGGGTGGTCAACGGGCTCTATATCGCCTTCTACTATGGCGGCGGCGCCATCGGCTCCTCCGCCCCCGGGCCGGTCTACGCATGGTTCGGCTGGAACGGTGTGGTCGCCGGCCTGGTTCTGACCACCCTGGCGGGTCTGGCCCTGGCTCTGTCCCTCATTCCCGAACTGCGGCGTGGGGTCCAGCCTTTCGCAGCCGGTGAGGGCTGAAGCCGCGGAGCGAATAACTCCGAGATTGACACCGCCTACCCGGCGGGGTATCAATGAGCAGTTCCTAAATCTATTTTCGAAAGGACAACCACATGCGCATCACCTCCTTTGTTGCCACCTTCGCACTGATTGCGGCGCTGGTTCTGCCCGCAGCTGCCGCCGACAAGAAACCAACCACTCTTGAGGAGCGGGTCAGCTACGGCATCGGCCTGAACATCGGCCGTGATTTCAAGGGCAAGAATTTTGATGTCAAGCCCGACCTGCTTGCTCAGGGGATCAAGGATGTCCTCGCCGGCGGTGACGTTCTCATGTCCGACGACGAGGTGCGCCAGACCATCATGGAACTGCAGCAGGTGCTGCAGCAGAAACTGTCGGCCAAGAACAAGGCCGAGGGGGATGCCTTCCTGGCGGCCAACGCCAAGAAAGATGGAGTCAAGGTCACCGAATCGGGGCTGCAGTACCGCGTCATCAAGGAAGGGACCGGTGCGACTCCCAAGGCAGACAGCACCGTCAAGGTCAACTACCGCGGCACCCTGGTCGACGGCACCGAGTTTGACAGCAGCTACAAACGCGGCCAGCCGGCCACCTTCCAGCTGAACCGGGTGATCCCCGGCTGGACCGAGGGCCTGCAGCTGATGAAGGCCGGCGGTAAGTACGAGTTTGTTCTGCCCCCGGCCCTGGCCTACGGTGAGCAGGGCGCCGGCCAGGCCATCGGTCCCAACTCCGTGCTGGTCTTCGAGGTCGAACTGCTCGAAGTTCAGTAATCCCTGACACCTCAGTTGAAATGAAAAAGGCCGGGTCGCGCGATCCGGCCTTTTTGTTATGTGTCGCGGGTTCGCGCAGAAACGCCGAGGTACAGAGAAATGAATGGCAAAACCTTCTCTTTGGCCACGGAACCACGCGGAAAGTTCGGACGAAAAAAAGAAGTCAGATATCAGAAGTCAGATGTCAGAAAGAGCAAAACCTTTTTTAAGCCGCAGATAAACGCGGATTTCGCG
>RFIO01000286.1 GCA_003695205.1 Deltaproteobacteria bacterium | reverse complement strand
GCCCCTGGACCCCACCGTCCTGAAGCAGATCGAGGAGAAAACGCGCAAGGCGCTCGAGGAAAAGAAGGCCCGGTGATATGACATGGTGATTTCGCCGCGAGATGGCCGACGACGGTTTCCCTGATTGGTGAACCTTCGCGAAACAGGCCGGTTTTCAGGGGCTGCCATGTTTGGCACGTGGTTTGCTCATGTTGAGATGCACAAGAAACATGGAGGCTTCCCGTACGGTTCAGGATGTCTCTCGAGTCAACCCACATCAAGGAGGTAAGGAAATGAAGAAGGTACTCATCCTGCTGGTCGCAGCTGCCCTGCTCGCCAGCCCCGCGTTCGGCGCTGTCCGCAACTCGAAGCACGACCTGTCGTCTTCGAGCACAGGGGCCAGCATCAAGTCGGACAATGTCGACGAAGTCTGCGTCTTCTGCCACACCCCGCATGCCGGCATTACCGGCAAACTGGCTCCCCTGTGGAACCGCACCGCTGCTTCCACCACCCTGAACGCCACTGACCTGTACAACAGTGTCACCCTGGAGGCCGGCTCCAAGCCGTCGGCGGTTTCCACCGAGGTCAACAACTCGGACGCTCCGCTGTGTCTCTCCTGCCATGACGGCGCTTCCCTCGCCGGCGGTCTGGCCAACCCGCCTGCAAGCAATGGTAACAATCAGCCGACCTTCACCGGCACTGACACCGTCACCGGCGACGCCGACATCATGGACGGCACCGCGGCTCTGACCAATGACCATCCGATCGGCATGGACTACAGCGTGGTCGACGGCACCGACAACGGTGGTGCCAGCTTCCAAGATGAGAGTGGTACCGCCCCGAATCTCAAGGTCGGCTCTCTGCCCCTGTACGGCACCAACGGCGTGATGTGGTGCTCCACCTGCCACGACGTCCACAACGAAGGCGCCGGCCAGCCGTTCCTGAACATCAGCAACGCCGGCTCGGCTCTGTGCACCACCTGCCACGTCAAGTAAGCAGAATCCTGTTTCTTGATTGATCCTTGCGGGAGGCTACGGCCTCCCGCTTTTTTTTGTCCTGGCACGGATCGGGCCGGAGCCCGGGTAACCTCTGGGGGGGGGCTGCCTGGTTTGGGTTCCACCCAAGAGGCGCAGTGCCTGCGGTCAGTGGCAGCAACGGCCGCCGCCACGTGCCGCTGGTCAGGGG
>RFIO01000035.1 GCA_003695205.1 Deltaproteobacteria bacterium | reverse complement strand
GAGGCGAGTGCCGAAGCAGCAGCGCGAAATGATGCTCGAAACGGTGAAAAAGAGCCTGCTGGCACGCACCCTGCCCACCCCGTCCATCTACGACGCCGTCTGGGACGTTGACGCCGGTCTGGTCGCCTTCACCAGCCTGGCGGAAAAGCAGGTGGAACTGTTCGGCGACCTGTTCAAACAGACCTTTCAGGGGCTGCGCCTGGTACCGGTCATTCCCTACCTCCGTGCCGAAAGGCTGCTCGACGAAACGCTCAAACCTAAACTTCAGACCCTCAACCAGGCCGGCACCGACACGGTTCTCGACCTGATCGAGCAGAACACCTGGCTGGGTGAGGACTTCCTCCTCTGGCTGCTCGATGCCACCCTGCACGGTGACGGCCGCTATCAGGTCAACCAGCCCGGTCCGGCGGTCGACGGCGAGGAATTCGCCGCCTGGCTTGATGACCGACTGGTGATCAGCGGAGCCTCGGAAAGCGGCGTGCAGAAGCTGGTTCTCAGCGGCCCCCAGGACCGGTTCCGCGAGGCCTGCACCGCCCTGGTCGACGGCAAGGCGCTGCGCGAGGCGGTCATCCACCTGGAAAAAGGGGAAGATGCCTGGCGCCTCAACCTGAAAGCGGACCGCTTTCAGTTCGCCTCGCTGCGCTGCCCGAAAGTACAGCTGGAAAAGGATGACCTGACCGGCGAGCAGATGGAGAAAGAAGCGCTCTTTTTCGAACGCATGCACCTGCTGCACACCGGCCTGCAGCTGTTCGACAGCCTGTTTGCGGCCTTTCTCGATCAGCGCCTGACTGACGCCTGGCCGCAGCAGCTCGCCGCCATTCGCCAGCGCCTGGCCCAAAGCCAGGCAGAGTGAAGTAGCGAAAAACCGGAAGATTTTTGCCCGACGGGTCGATAAGAAGGGTAGGGACAACCGTCGGGAGGAAACCATGGCACACCTGAAGGACCTGGCCAGGTTGCTGGTCATCCTGCTGGTGCTTGGCGCCGTCGCCTGGGGCATCTACGTCTTCGCCAAGGGCCAGGACGCCGCCAACCGCAAGCGTTACGTTCACCCGGTTTACCGGGTCGGCGGGCAGAAATAGACGCGGGCAAAGACAGCCGGGCCTGCTATAATGAAAAGCAATGAGAGCCTGGATGCTGATTCTGTTCGGCCTCTCGCTTTTCGGAACCCCTTCCCTGGCACAGGACTACGCCTGCCCCCCGACTCCGGAGGACGAGATGGGCCCCTTCTACCGACCGGGCGCGGCAGTGCGCGCCAGGGTCGGGTCTGGCTACATCGTGGCGGGGCAGGTACTGTCAGCCGGTGACTGCCGTCCCCTGGCGAAGGCGCGCATCGAATACTGGCTCACCAACGAATACGGACGTTATTCCCATTCGCACCGGGGCACGATTTTTTCCGACGGTGCAGGCCGCTACCGCTTCGAGACCAACCCACCCGGCCACTATACCGGCCGTCCGCCCCACATCCACCTGCGCATCAGCGCGCCCGGGCATCACACCCTGGTCACGCAGCACTATCCGAAAAAGGGCGAAACACGGGCCGAATTCGACCTGGTGCTCAGGCCGTCCACTCCTGATTGATATCCGTCAGTTCTCACCCGCCTCCGGCTCAGGCAGGCGCCACAGGTAGATGGTGACGCCGAAGGCGATTCCCAGCAGCAAGCCCCGCACCCAGAGCAGCGGAACCAGTACAAAGGCGGAAAACAGAATGCTGGCCCAGAGCATCGCCACGGCGAACAGCTTGGTACGCCGGGGAACGCCGCCGCCATTCTGCCAGGTGCGGATCAGCGGACCGAATCTCCGGTGATCAAGCAACCAGGCGTGAAACCGTTCGGAACTGCGGGCAAAACAGGCGGCGGACAGCAGCAGCAAGGGAACGGTCGGCAAAAGTGGCAGCACCATACCAACCACCGCCAGAACCAGGCTGAACCAACCGCCGACGAAAAGAAGCTGACGCAGCCAGCGGGCACGTCCAACCGGATCGGGACTCATAACTTTTGACGTTTCGGGCCCGGCAGCATCAGCGCCGACAGGATGCCAACCCCCGTCAGGGCGGCGGAAGCGAGAAAGGCCGGAGCAAAGGAACCGGCCAACTCCTTGAGCCAGCCGGCACCGCCGGGGCCGATGGTCTGGCCGGCGGCAAAACAGAAGGTGATGAAGGCGAAGGCGCGCGCCGCCTGCTGTACCCCGAAATAGTCACCGACAGCGGCGGTCATGATAGTCGGGATGGCGAAGGCTGCACTGCCGTAGAGGACGATGGACAGGACCAGGGCGCCGACACCCCAGCCGCTGCCGGCGAGCAGGTAGGCTGCCGTCTGCACCGCGAAGACGGTCGCCAGTCCACCCCGGCGGCCGATGCGGTCCGACAGCCCGCCGAACAGCACACCGGAAAAGATGCTCAGCACCCCGACCCAGGACCAGTACAGCCCGGCCTG
>RFIO01000285.1 GCA_003695205.1 Deltaproteobacteria bacterium | reverse complement strand
CGCCTTGACAGTGCTGGAGAGGTCTGTCGGTTGACCTCGGCCGGCCAGACTGATCCCCTCTGGGAAATCCCCGGCAACTGTTGGCAGTTGTTTGCCCTCCGGGGGCGCCCCCATGCGTTACTTGCCCGCGTCAGTCATTTTTCCTTTGGTACCAACGCGAAGCTGTTGCTCGTCGACTCCGAGGGGGATGAAAACCTGCTCTACGATGGCACCCTGGCACCCGGCTACGGCAGGGCCCTGGATGCCCTTGAGGGCATGGAGGCCCGGCTGAGCACTTTGGTACCACCCGGCGATATCCTGGTCTACGCCGAACCGCACGACCCGCCGGCCGATGAGGCCTACCTGCGTCTGGTGGCCCGCCATCTCGAATCCGGCCATAGCTGGCCGCTGGCAAGGGTCCCCTGGACCCTGAGACGGTTGGGGGCGGATGCGAGCGGGGAAATTGTCATCACGACGGACAACAAGGGGCAACAGAGGCGATTTGACATCTGGGGTGACGGTGAACTGCCCAAGGTGGCAGATCAGTCCGATTCGGTTGTCCTGGAGAAAGGTCTTTCGGCGAACGACGCCAGGTGGCTGCAATTGCGTTCCTGGCGGGCCCGGGGCCTGATTGACGCCGAAGTCTACCGGCGTTACCGCCAAAGGATGGCTCAACCATGAAATGGCTCTTTTCGGCTCTTCTGTTGCTTTTCGTTCCGGCGGTCTGGGCCTCCGACTGCGTCGACTGTCATGAAAAAACATCCCCGGCCATGGTGCAGATGTGGCGGCAGAGTGCTCACGCGCCGGCCGGGGTTGGTTGTGTCGATTGCCACGGTGACGACCACGAACGGATGAAAGCCGGGCAGGCCGAAGTTGCCGCCGAGGTCTGCGGCCGCTGTCACGCCAGGGCCCTGACCGAACACCGGCAGAGCAGGCACGGTCTCGGTCTGCACAGCGGCTGGGGCTGCACCCGCAACCTGTCCGGTCGCGATCGCGGCGAATGCGCCTTCTGCCACCAGCAGGGGAGCGCCCTGCCGGTCAGCACCGTGCAGTGCGCGCGCTTCCTCAAGCAGTCGAGCGAAATGGGCCAGATCGGCTGCAACCGATGTCACCAGGTCGAAAACGCCTGCGGCAGCTGCCATGGCAACCACCTGACTGATTTGAAGATCGCGCGTGATCCCCAGGTCTGCGCCAAGTGCCACATGGGGCCGGACCACCCCCAGTGGGAGATGTGGCAGACCAGCCAGCATGGCCAGCTCAACCGGGTTAAAGGCGGTGATGTCGCTCCCGACTGCCAGGCATGCCACATGGTGGAT
>RFIO01000284.1 GCA_003695205.1 Deltaproteobacteria bacterium | reverse complement strand
TTCGTGAAAGCCGAATATTCAGAAAAATAATTAAATCGGTCGGCTCATCCGATCCGGTGAAAACACGACGCGCGGGCGTCAGAAACCACATGGAGGTAGCAATGAGAAAGACCAGTCGCATCATCGCCATCCTGGCCATCGCCATGTTCACGGCCACCAGCGCCATGGCCATCGGGCCGGGCAACCCCAAGAAGGGCAAGTACCTGTTCAAGAAAAACTGCAAGCAGTGCCACGTCGCCGGTGCCGAAGGCGGCGAACTGACCCCCCTGTCCAAGACCATGAGTCAGTGGAAGCGCTTTTTCGAGCGTGACCAGCACAAGGCCAAGCCGGAAGTCTGGGGCAAGTACAAAGAAAAGGACCTGAACGACATCTTCCAGTTCCTGTATGACCACGCCGCCGACTCCGACCAGCCGGAGACCTGCGGTTAATTGTCATTCAACCCCACATCAGGAGGCATATTTATGAAACGCTTTACCGCATTGTTCGCGGCCCTCGCCCTGCTCGTTCCAGGCGCGGCCCTCGCCGATGCCGTCGGTGACCTGCAGAAGAAGGTCGACAAACTCTACGAAGAGATCGATTACCTGCAGGAGCAGATCGACAAGAACACCCTGCACAGCGCCACCGACCGTATCAGCTTCTACGGTGACATGCGCGTCAAGGGCGACACCCTGCACTACCAGAATTCGACCTGGAACCCGGCCGTCAACTTCAACTTCGACTCCCTCGCCGCCCAGGTTTTTGCCAGCCCTGCCGCCATGGCCGCATGGGGTTATGACATCGGCGCTGACCTTACCCCCATGACCGCTGACGATGCGTTTGTGACCGGCTCGCCGCTCGGCAACTTCGCAGGCGCTTACGGCATCACCCCGGCCATGCTGCCGTCCTTCTCCGGCGTCATGCCCTTCCCGCTCATCCCGGGCATGATGGGCGTCAAGCCCGCCAAATCGGACATCAACAACGATATCCTCTACACCACCCGCCTGCGCCTGGGCATGAAAGCCAAGGTCGCCAAAAACGTCGACTTCGCCGGTCGCCTGACCATGTACAAAAACTGGGGCGATTCGACCGGCGTCAAGGTGTTCGATTCCTGGGACAGCTTCACCATGGACGGTACCGACGGCGGCAACACCACCGGTGAC
>RFIO01000283.1 GCA_003695205.1 Deltaproteobacteria bacterium | reverse complement strand
ACCCACGCCATGGCGCGCACCAGGGCTTGAAGGATGCCGTAGTGGTAGAACAGCGAGGAGAGGGCCGCGACCAGGACGATGGTGCCGGTGACGGTAATGACAAAGATGAATGAATTCTCCGGCCCCCATTTGCCGGCGAGGAAATCCCCGTCGGCCAGCGGCCCGAAGACGAACTTGGTGCCCTCATTGGCGAAGCGGAGCAGCTCCTCGGCGGCGCGCTGGAACCCCTCGAAGAAGGCCTGCCCGGGGGCGGTCTTGAGGATGAGCAGGCCCAGGAGCATCTGCAGTCCCAGCCCGGTAAGCACCGTGTGCCAGGGGAACTTCTTCCGGTTCGAGGAGATGGCCCAGGCCATGGCGACAAAGGTCGCCAGGCCGAGCAGACTGAGCAGTTTGAGCATGGGCGGGGCCTTTGCTTTTGGAGTCGCTACGAGGTCTTCTGCTCCTCGGGAACGAAGACCGAGAGATTCTGGAAAGTAAGATACAGATCGAAGTCGGCCTGAAAGACTTCTTCCTCGATCTGGAGCCGGCGTCGGAAGCGGTGCAGCAGGTCCTGTTTGTGGCTGTTGAAAACGCCGTCAGCCATGGCCACCTCGAGCAGGTTGAGCAGGGTGCAGCGCTTCTGCTCCGGGGTGAGCGGTCCGGGCAGGAAGCTCAGCAGGCCCTTGAGGCCGAGCTGCTCCAGGTAGGTGCGGGCCGAGTTGATCGTCTCGCTCCGCTGGATGATCTTGCGCACGAGGTTTTCCTCCCGCTCGTGGCGCTGGCCGTCATACTGGCTCATGGCCAGCAGGCAGGCGCAGCAGAGGTTGATGGCCTCGGGGGAAACGTATTCGCCTTCGTCGCCGCCGAAGACGCTCAGGTTGTTGCGCGCCATCAGCAGGTCGAAGATGCGCTCGTGGAGTTCCTGCGAGATGCCGATCCGCTCCCGGATCCGGTCGATGATTTCGGCTTCCTTGGGGCGGTAACGTCCGTCGGCCATGGCGAGCGAAATAAGATTGGCGTGCAGGCAGCGTTTCTGGGTCTCGTCGAGCTTCTCATTGATGTTCACGATCAGCTCATCGAGGCTGTGCTCGCGCAGCCAGGCGCCGGCGCGGCGCAGGGCGTTGGTGT
>RFIO01000282.1 GCA_003695205.1 Deltaproteobacteria bacterium | reverse complement strand
CTCAAGAAGTATTTCATTCTCCGGCTGCCGCAGCGCCCCGGTGCGCTCAAGGACTTTCTGGAAATTCTTGGCCCGCACGACGATATTGCGCGGTTTGAATACCTCAAGAAGTCAGCGAGAAACTTCGGCACCGTGCTGATCGGCATCGAAACGAACGCGCCCGAGAATTTCGACACCCTTGTTCGGCGGCTGGATGCTGGTGGATTTGCCTATTCCGACGTGACCGACGACGAGCTCATCGGTCAGTTCATCCTCTGACCTTCGAGGAACGCCGCCTTCGACTCGTCAAAGGCGACGAATATCGCTTCGAGATCAACCGAATCGCCACGTCCTTCTGCCGCCGCGCGCTCACCGGCGGCACAGATGGCTGCCATCTCGACAAACCCGAGGTTCAGCGAAGACGATTTCAGAAAGTGCAGATCTGCCTCGAGGTTTTCGCCCCGGCCAGAGGTTTTCAGCCGTTCGAGCGCTTCTTCAACCTCTTCGAGAAACACTTCTGCGACGTCCGAAAAATCTTCTTCCCCGATTTCTTCCTTCAACTCTTGAACGCGCGCCCAGTGGATCATTTCCATCTCCATGTTCAACCCAAGGATGCGCGGAAAAGATTGCCAAATCATTAGCGCCTAAAATTTTCGATTTAACCGGGCCTTAGCGAGTTGTCCGTAGCAATGGCGGAAACAACAAGGTGATCAACGTGGGCAATTTGCCGTCTGCCTTTGAAGCTGTATCCGCAGCGAGCATCCCTTCTGCGGTCAGGACCGTGCTTGTCGTCGATGACTCGCGGTCCCAGCGGACCATGCTCTCGGCGATGCTGACGCGGCAGGGCTTCGAGGTCGTGCAGGCCGGTTCTGGCGTCGAGGCGATTCGGATCATTGAAAGCAACGCGCCCGACCTGATTCTTTCCGACTGGATGATGCCCGAGATGAATGGCCTTGATCTGTGCCAACACGTGCGGGGCTTGCCGTCGGCGCGCTACATCTATTTCATCCTTCTGACTGCGAAATCCGAGAAAGAGGCTGTCGCCCAGGGGCTCGACGTTGGCGCCGACGATTTCCTGACAAAGCCCGTGAGTGCCCAGGAGCTGCGCGCACGAATCATGGCTGGTGCGCGGATCCTCCAGATGGAACGAGAACTTGCCAGGAAAAACGCACAGTTTTCCGCCGCCCTTGAGGAGATCCAGGGGCTCTATGGCGCCATCGAAAGAGACCTCGCCGAAGCGCGAAAGATGCAACTGGCCCTTGTCCCGGAAAAGTTTCGGGATTTTGGAAGCGCCCAAGTCTCTCTTCTTCTCAAACCCTCCGGTCATGTAGGAGGCGATCTTGTCGGCATGTTCGATGCCGGGCGGTCTCGCGTGGCCGTCTTTTCGATCGACGTTTCCGGTCACGGGGTCGCTTCGGCCCTGCTGACCGCACGCCTGGCCGGAAACCTTTCCAATGGCGCGCCCGAACAGAACGTTGCCCTGGTTCTTGACCCGGACGGGCATTATATCGGCCGCCCCCCGCAAGAGGTCGCAACGCTACTGAACGATGTCATGCTCGAAGAGATGCAGTCAGACCTCTACCTGACCGCGATCATCGCCTACATCAATGTCGAGACTGGCGCCGTCGATATCGTCCAGTGTGGTCATCCCAACCCGGCAATCATCCGCGCCGATGGCTCGGTCGAGATCATCGGAAGAACCGGGCTGCCGATCGGCCTCATCGAGGACGCGGAATACGAGCAGTGGAGAATTGCCCTCGAGCCGGGCGACCGCCTGCTTTTCTATTCCGACGGTTTTACCGAGTGCGTGGGGCAGAACGATACGATGCTCGAGGAAAGCGGCCTGAAGAAAATCTTGGCTCAAAACGCCGAACTCGAGGCGAACGATTTTCTCGAAGCGTTGGTCTGGGATCTCGATCTCTTCTGCAAGACGCCAGATTTTCCCGACGACCTCTCGTGCGCATTGATCGAATTCCGGGGGGAGGCGGCGCCCAAACCCGATGCGTAAGCGACGAAAGCCCGATCTCCATCATTGCCAAGCAATTGGCTGGCGAGGTCGGGCGGCATCCAAACGGCACTGTGTCCGGGCTCGCTTGGGGCTGCAACCTGGCGCACGGGACGGGCGGTGAAGATGAGGCAGATCTTTTCGGCCCAGATGCCGTAATCCGGCATGAAGGCAAACCTGCGGAAAGCGCCAATCCTGCGCGGCGGCCCGATTCGCCAGCCGGTTTCTTCCATGACTTCACGATGAAGCGCCATGATTGGCGTCTCGCCCGGGTCGACGCCTCCGCCCGGCAGCTGGAACTCCGGAACAGGCGCCTCCTGATGGGTGAGCAGCACTGACCCACCGAGCGGTAACACCGCGTAGGCACCGATCCGCGCGACGTATCTCTTGCCCCTGCGCGGCGGATCGCCGAAGCGGCGAATCACCATCTCCCCCACGGTTGCCGGCGATGCAACGAAAAGGTATGCGGGGTTTCGGACATGAAGGACGCCACCATGAGCCTCGGATCGAAAATTGCGTGGGATGACACTATCCTGCCGTTCCAGCTGGACAAGAGCAATGTGCGGGGGAGGGTGGTTCGGCTGGATTCGGCGCTCGATGCCATTCTTTCGCAGCATGATTACCCGGCGCCGATCGAAGCTCTGGTCGCCGAGGCCTCGATTCTCACCGCGCTCATCGGTCCGGCGATCAAGCTCCGTTGGAAACTGTCTCTCCAGGTCCGGGGAAAAGGTCCGGCCCGGCTGATCGCCACCGACTATTTCGCCCCCAGGCAGGAAGGCGAGCCGGCGCATGTCCGGGCCTATGCGAGCTTCGATCGAGAGCGCCTTCAGCCGGACAAGGACGCCTTCAGCCAGATCGGCGAAGGCTATTTTGCCATTCTGATCGATCAGGGGCCGGGAACCGAACCCTATTCCGGGCTGACCCCCATCGCCGGAAACGCCTTGGCCGACTGCGCACAAACCTATTTCGAACAATCCGAGCAATTGCCGACCCGTTTTGCCCTGACCGCAGAGCGCGAGGCCGACGGGTGGCGCGCGGGCGGCGTCATGATTCAGAAGTTGCCGGCGACGGGAGGGGCTTCCGGGCCGGCGGGCGCCTCGAAAGACGATGACCTTGCCGATTGGCAACGCGTCAATGCCCGCTTGGAAATGGTGCGCAGCGATGAGCTCGTCGGGCCGAACATTCACCCCACCGACATGCTGATCCGCCTGTTCGAAGCCGAGCAGCCGCGCGTTTTCGATCCCCATCCGGTGCATTTCGGCTGCACATGCTCGGAAGCCAAGGTCCGACAGACGCTCTCGATCTATTCCCGCAAGGACATTTCCCGCATGACCACCGAGGCGGGCGTGGTCACGGCCGATTGCCAATTCTGCGGCGCGCATTACGAACTCGCCCCGGAAACTCTGGGGTTCGAGGCGACGGAGGGTCCGGGTGACGGGCGCTGAAGCACGGCGCCTGTTGCGGCGGGCCGTGCAGGCCGAGGGAGCTCCGTCGTCCGACTATGACCTGAACCCCGATGTCTCGCCGCCGAAGCGGATGCTGAGGCCCGCGGCCGTTCTCATCGCCGCTTTCGACAATGGCGAGCGGTGCGATCTGATCCTGACCCGGCGGGCCTCCGGGCTGCGCCACCACGCCGGCCAGATCGCCTTTCCCGGTGGCAAGGTCGACCCCGGCGACGAAGGCCCGCAGGCCGCCGCGCTTCGGGAGGCGCGCGAGGAAATCGGCCTTGATGAATCCGACGTCGAGCCGATCGGCTTTCTGCCCGAGCACGAAACCGTGACCGGCTTTCTGGTCAAACCGGTATTGGGCTGGGTGAACCAACCGTTCACGCCGATGGCCGAGGCCGGCGAAGTGGCCGAAATCTTCTCGGTTCCATTGTCGCACGTGCTCGACTTGGCAAATTACCAGGTGGAATCGCGGTTCTTTCGCGGCGCACGCCGGCGCTATTACGTTGTGCCTTATGGCCCATATTACATCTGGGGCGCCACGGCGCGCATGCTCCGAACGCTGGCAGAAAGGGCGCAGGCATGACCGGGCGGAAGATCTCCG
>RFIO01000034.1 GCA_003695205.1 Deltaproteobacteria bacterium | reverse complement strand
TCATCGAGCAGCGCCTGCTGCACCTGCGGCCAGATCGATTCGGGGATATAGGCACGCGAGGCGGCCGAGCATTTCTGCCCCTGGTACTCGTAGGCGCCGCGCACCAGGGCGGTCACGAGCGCGTCGATGTCGGCCGAGGCATGGGCAAAGACGAAGTCCTTGCCGCCGGTTTCACCGACGATGCGCGGATAGGACTTGTAGCTGGCGATATTTTCGCCGATGGTGCGCCACATGTTCTGGAACACCTCGGTGCTGCCGGTGAAGTGGACTCCGGCCAGGTCAGGATGGGCGAGGCAGACATCGCCAACTGCAGCGCCGCGCCCGGGGACGAAGTTGATGACGCCGTCGGGCAGGCCGGCCTCCTTGAGAATCTGCATGAACAGGTAGGGGGTGTAGACGCAGCTCGAGGCCGGCTTCCAGACCGCCACGTTGCCCATGATGGCCGGCGAGGTCGGCAGATTGCCGGCAATGGCGGTGAAGTTGAAGGGGGTCACCGCGAAAACGAAGCCCTCCAGCGGCCTGTGCTGAACCATGTTCCAGCAGCCGGTGGCGTTGTACAGCGGCTGTTCGCGGTAGATCTGCTGGGCGTAGTAGACGTTGAAACGCAGAAAGTCGATCAGCTCGCAGGCAGCATCGATCTCGGCCTGGAAGGCGTTCTTGCTGGTCGACAGCATGGACGCGGCATTCATCTTGTAGCGATACTTGCCGGCGAGCAGGTCGGCAGCCTTCAGGAAAATGGCGGCCCGTTCTTCCCAGCGCAGGCCGCGCCAGATCTCCTGGGCCTCAATGGCCGCCTCGATGGCCTGCTTCACCTCTTCTGGACCGGCCTGGTGGTATTCGGCCAGAACATGACCGTGATCATGGGGCATGACCACCTTGCCCATGTTGCCGGTACGTACCTCGCGGCCGCCGATAATCAGCGGGATCTCGATCTTCTGGCCGGCGATCTCGTCGAGGGCGGCCTTGAGGGCGGCGCGCTCGGGGCTGCCGGGAGCGTAGGAGAGGACCGGCTCGTTGACGGGACGGGGAACCTCAAACACAGCGTTGTTGAACAGATTGGACATCGTTTTCACCTCGCGCTCGAATAAAGAGTGATCAAAAAAGGGCTCGACCAGAACTCACAGGTTTCATGCTACCAGCCTGCGGCGGATTTCCCAGTGCCGCAGACCGCAACGCCCTGACGGGCGCGGCTGTCCT
>RFIO01000281.1 GCA_003695205.1 Deltaproteobacteria bacterium | reverse complement strand
AGCGCCTCGGCCGCATTCACCTTGTCGAGTCGAACGGGCCCCAACTGGATTTCGCGCAAGACCTTGAACGGGATTGGGCAGATGGCCCCCAGCACTTCGCTCAATGTCGCATCCTTCCAACTGCCGCTCACCTCCTTTTGCTTGAGCAGATACATCGCATCCTCTGCACTCACCGTCACCGGCGTATCCGCCCCGATATCACGCACGTAGCCCTGGTAAATGATTTCGCTTTCCCCATATCCGAGCGATACCGTTACGGGATCGAGGCGCTTCAGCAAAGGATCGGCGCCGGAAGCCAGGTTTCGCCCTTCCCATTTGATTTTTCGCGGGAAGGTGATCTGTGCCGTATCGGTCAGCGTTTCCCATGACGAGGTCGCCAGCACCTTCGCCGCCCCTGCAAAGGTGAAGTCCCCGACCTGTATTTCGCTGACCATTCTAAGCATCGATCACCAGGCTTTCGTCCGTATCACTCAGGCAGTCTATCTGGTAGAATTGTACGTTGGTGAATCCCTCGTTTTGCGGGAACTGGTACCGTTGCACAACCAGTTTGTAGATGTCGAACAGCCGAAGGAAATCGCTGACTGCAGGCAAGGCTACTGCTTTGCGCAAAATGTCGTGCAGGTCGCGCACCTGCTCAGCAGGGTATTGCTTGCTGCCTTCGGCGATGATGGCCCCTTGCAGGGTGACGCGATAATCGCCATCAGCGAAGTACTCCTTGATCGTACCCGGGCGCCCGTTCACTGCCGTCGTAACGATCCGTTTTTCCTGCTCGACCGTAATCACAACCGTCGAGAGCAGGAAGCCATCCAGCTCGACCTCGGAAAAGACGGGCGTGCCGAGCCAGCTCGTCCGGCCGGCGAATCCACCGAGTGCAGCCCCTTCCTCCACCTCCTGCGCAGGGAAGGCAGCAGCGCCGGGCTCGAGGGCATCCGCCCGTGCGACGAACGTGGCCCGAACCTGCCCCAGGCCGAATTGGCGCAGTATCGCATTGAAGTCAGCCATCCTTGCCGAATATTTTGCCAAGCTTGCGTCCTACGGCCGTCCACAAATCCACCCCGGTAGATTCTTCAACGTTCTCCAGTACACTTTTGAATTCCGTGACGGCGATGAATGCTGCGATAAACCAGGTCAGATCGAGATGCAGGTTTTTGGGGATGAGAAAAACCACATCCATCCCGCGCGCTGCCAGAATGGCGATGAAATACATGGCCACCTTGGTCACGGTACCGCGCATTCGGTCGCTGCGGATTTTTTCCGACCGCTTCCGTGCCGCCACGATGCCTGTAATCAAATCCGCAACGACCAGGGCGGTAACGAAAAGGAGGAAGCGGTTCACGGGCATGATGAAACTGACCAGCCATGCCCCCAAACCGGCAAACAATGCCTTAAGGGTTGTACTCATAGTATTGTGTATTCGAATGGGATAATCAACGCGCATAGTTCACATCATTTAGTGCGTCCATGAGTGTTTGAATCACCATCTCCCGAATGCGGGCCGGGCTTTCTTCAAGTGTTTGTGTACTGATTGCAAGGGTTTCGACCAGCTTGCCGATGTTGATGTGAATGTTCTTCCCGCCTTCTCTTCGGCCCGATACCTGCAATCCCAGATTGGTAGCCGGGATGGCAGTGGGCTGTGCGCTCGTCGGTGGCTGCGTGGCCAACGGCGTCGGCGCGGCTTTCTGGATGACTGTTGGCGCGGCCGATTTCATTTCGGGCACCTGGATGTCGAACATGTCGCCGAACACCTTCTTCAGCGGCTTGAGGAAGGTGTCGCTGATCCAGTTCCAGGCCTTGATGAAAAGGCCTTTGACCCATTCCCAAAGAGCGCTCAAATGACGCTTGAAGGACGGAAACACGTAATCGATCAGCTGGAACATCCAGACGAACGGATGATGGTCCATCATCCATTTCCCCAGGGAAATGAAAAATGCCTTGATGTTGTCCCAGTACCTGATGATCACCACTGCCGCCAGCCCCACCGCGGCGACCACCAGCCCGATCGGCGAGGTGATGAGCGCGATGGCCGCCCCGACGGCCTGCACCACCGTCACGATACCCCACCATGCCGCAAATGCGGCGGCCACGGCGCCTGCCCCGAGGGCCACCTTCAGTACCAGGGCCCCGTTTTCTTTCATCCATCCAGCCAACTTTTGCATGAGGACGATGGCGCGAGGCAGCACGGCGTTGAGTAATGGAAGGAAGGCCTCCCCAAGCGCCTTTTTGAACACCAACACCTGATCCTGCAGGTTGCTCAACATGCCGCCAACGGTGTTGCTCATGGCCTGCATACTGCCGGCCACCCCCTGCACATTGCCCAGGGCGAGCAGTGCCTGTCGTACATTGGTGAGGTCGGTCAGCACCTGCTGACCGCGGAACGAGAGCATCACCTGATTGCCCGCCTTGCTGGCGCGGATGCCGAATTCCTTGAGTCGCTCGAATTCCCCGGTCTCTGCATCGAGCAGGGCTTCGACGAATTGAGTCAGCCCTTTCCCCTGGCTGGCTGCCAGGTCGCCCATCTGCCGCATCTGATCCATGGT
>RFIO01000280.1 GCA_003695205.1 Deltaproteobacteria bacterium | reverse complement strand
GACCAGCGGCAGGACGAGAAAAGAGGTTGCGGACGACCTGGGGATCGGGCTTTCGACTTTGACCCGGTGGGTGAGCCGGTATCGAGGGGAAGCTGAGCCGCAGGACGTCAAGGATAATCTTGAGGCGGAACTGAAACGGCTTCGCAGGGAGAACGCGATCCTGAAGCAGGAGCGTGACATTCTAAAAAAAGCCGCGGCCTTCTTCGCGAAGGAGGGAAATCGATGAGCTTCGCGTTCATCGATGCCGAGAAGGCCAGATTTCCAGTTTCCCGGATGTGCGACGCTTTGGGCGTCAGTCAGAGCGGATACTTTGCCTGGAAGACTCGGCCAGCCAGCCGCCGTCAACGCGACGACATGGTCTTTCTTGCTCACATCCGGACGGCGTTCAAGCTGTCCAACGGCACTTATGGCAGCCCGCGCATGCACCGCGATCTTGTCGATGACGGCCATCCGATCGGTCGGCGGCGTGTCGCGCGATTGATGAGGGAAAACGGCCTGATCGCTCGCTCGAAGCGGCGTTTCAAGCGCACGACGGACAGCCAGCATGCCTGGCCGGTTGCGCCCAACCTGATCGACCAGGACTTCCAGGTCGAAAAACCGGACCGGAAATGGGGGGCCGACATCTCTTATATATGGACGGCGGAGGGCTGGCTGTATCTGGCCGTAATCATCGACCTGTTCTCGCGGCGGGTCGTCGGTTGGGCCGCAAGTGATCCGCTGAAGCGGGACCTCGCACTGAAGGCTCTGCAACGCGCCGTGGCCAGCAGGAGCCCACGAGATGGATTGATCCATCATTCGGATCGCGGCAGCCAGTATTGCTCTGTCGATTACCAGGCCGAGCTTCGGAAACAGGGCTTCCTGATCTCCATGAGCGGCAAAGGCAACTGCTACGACAACTCGATGGTCGAAGCCTTCTTCAAGACCCTCAAGTCGGAGCTGATCTGGCCGGTGGCCTGGCAATCCCGGCAACAGGCCGAAAACGCCATCGTCAGATACATCGACGGGTTTTATAACCCGATAAGACGGCACTCGTCACTCGGCTTCATAAGCCCCGTTCAGTTCGAACGGAAGGCCGAGGAAATGAGCTAAGTGCTCTCCACGAAAGTGAAGCAAGTCCAAAGCTCGGAAAGATCCATGTTGGTCTTGGTCATCGGGGTCTCCGTCTGG
>RFIO01000279.1 GCA_003695205.1 Deltaproteobacteria bacterium | reverse complement strand
GCTTCGGCCAGGTTTTGGCCTTCGACCACCCTGGCAATGGCCTGCTTGATCATTGTCGTTCTCCAACACTCCCCTGAAGTTCAAGAAAATTGCGCAGAAGGCGTTTGCCTTCGGCAGTCAGAATCGATTCGGGATGAAACTGGACGCCGTGAACCGGCAGTTCGCGATGCGCCAGCCCCATGATCAGCCCATCATCGGTCCAGGCATTGACCCTGAGACAGTCAGGCAGGCTGTCGCGCTCGACGATGAGGGAGTGATAGCGGGTCGCTTCGAAGGGGTTGCCCATCCCGCTGAACAGCCCTGTGTCATCGTGGTGAATGGCGCTCACCTTGCCATGCATCAGATAGGGAGCCCGAACGACCCGGCCCCCGAACGCCTGACCGATCGACTGGTGACCGAGACAGACGCCAAGAATCGGCACGCGGCCGGCGAGCCGACGGATGACTTCGACGGAAATGCCGGCCTGGTCGGGTGTACACGGGCCGGGAGAAATCACCAGGTGCGACGGCGCCAGACGCTCCACGCCGGCCACATCGATGCGATCATTGCGAAAGACCCGTACTTCGGCACCAAGCTCACCCAGATACTGCACCAGATTGTAGGTGAAGGAATCGTAGTTGTCGATCATCAACAGCATGTCAGTCGAGTCCTTCCCTGGCCATTTCAACGGCCCTGAATACACTGCGGGCCTTGTTCAGGGTCTCCTGGTATTCCATCTCCGGATCGGAATCGGCAACGATACCGGCGCCGGCCTGCACGTGAATCGTGTCGCCCCTGGCTACGAGAGTGCGAATGGCTATCGCCATGTCCATGTTGCCGGAATAGCCGAAATAGCCGACCGCGCCACCGTAAATTTCGCGTCGGCAGGGTTCGAGTTCATCGATGATTTCCATGGCCCTGACCTTGGGCGCACCTGAAAGGGTCCCGGCCGGGAAGGTCGCCCGCAGCACGTCGAAGCTGTCACGACCGTCGGCGACCTGGCCACGCACGTTGGAGACGATGTGCATGACGTGCGAATAGCGTTCGATCACCATCAGTTCGCTGACCTCGACGCTTCCGGTTCGGCAGACCCTGCCGATGTCGTTGCGGCCGAGATCGACCAGCATGATATGTTCGGCCCTTTCCTTTTCGTCGGCGAGCAGCTCTTCCGCCAGTGCCTGGTCCTCTTCCTGGTCCCGGCCGCGCGGACGGGTCCCGGCAATGGGACGTACCTCCACCTGGCCATCCTCCATGCGCACCAGGACCTCGGGCGAGGCCCCGATCACCAACGTGTCGGAAAAGCGCAGAAAAAACATGTAGGGGGACGGGTTCAGGGTGCGCAGGGCCCGGTAGACATCGAAGGGGTCGGCGCCAAGACGACCGGAAAACCGCTGTGACAGCACAACCTGGAAGATGTCGCCTGCAGCCACATAGTCCTTGCATTTTTCGACCGCGGCGCGAAAGGCTTCCGGACTGAAGTTGGCCTCAAGACTGCTGGCCTGACCGACGGCATCGACCGGAGGCGGCAAAGGCTGACGCAGCCGCTCGATCAGGCCCTCAACAGTCTGGACGGCACGATCATAGACTTCGCCGGGGTCGTCTCCTTCATCGATAGCGGCATTGCAGACCACGCGTACCTTCTGGCGAACATTGTCGAAAATCAGCAGATTGTCTGTCAGCAAAAAACAGGCATCCCAGGTATCGATGGTGCGGGGCCGGTCGGTCGGCAGGTCCTCGACAAAACGCACCATGTCGTAGCCGTAATATCCGACCGCACCGCCAAAGAAACGGGGCAGGTCAGGATCGGCGACCGCACGGTAGCCGGCCATCAGGCTCTGGAGTTCGCCGAGGGGATCGCTGCTCTGGCCGGAACGGACTACTTCACCATCCTGCAGCACTTCGAAATACCTGTCCCGGCAACGAAACAGAGTGCGTACGCCACTGCCGAGGAAGGAATAGCGGGCCCATTTCTCACCGCCTTCAATACTCTCAAGAAGAAAAGAGGTCTGGCCGTCGTCGATCTTGCGGAAGGCCGAAACCGGCGTTTCCATGTCAGCGAGTATTTCCCGGCTGACCGGAATCAGATTGCCCTTATCGGCCAAGCGGATGAACTCTTCACGGGTGGGTGTTACCATGCGGTCTCCGGGGAGAAGGAATCGACAATGATTAGCATTTTAGGCCCGCGCCGGTCAAGAAAGGGCACAAAAAAAGGCAGGACCGTTCTGGCCCTGCCTTGTGTGTAGCTACAAGGGACTGAATCAGGTTCAGTCCTTCTTCTCTTCGGCCTCTTCAGCCGGAGCCTCCTCGGCAGCCTCTTCAGCCGGAGTTTCCTCAGCCGGAGTTTCCTCGGCCGGAGCTTCCTCGCCAGCCTCTTCAGCCGGAGCTTCCTCGGCCGGAGCTTCCTCGACGACGGGTGCCGTCTTGGTC
>RFIO01000278.1 GCA_003695205.1 Deltaproteobacteria bacterium | reverse complement strand
TGTGTCCCGATTTCTGCCCATGCGGAAACCACATGTTACAGAGGAGGAGAACCGATGCGTCACGTCAAGCTGATCGTCGCCGCCCTGGCGGCAACCCTGCTGGCCGTTCCGGCCTTCGCCGCCGACACCATCAAGATCGGCGTCGCCGGTCCCCACACCGGGGACCTTGCCCCCTACGGCATTCCGACCAAGGAAGCCGCCACCCTGATCGCTGAACAGGTCAATGCCGCCGGCGGCCTGCTCGGCAAGAAAATCGAAGTTGTCCCGATGGACGACCAGTGCAAACCTGAAATCGCCACCAATGCCGCCACCAAGCTGGTCTCCGAAGGCGCCAAGGTCGTCATCGGTCATGTCTGCTCCGGTGCCACCAAGGCGGCCCTGGGCATCTACAAGGAAGCCGGGGTCATCGCCATCTCGCCCTCGGCGACCAACCCGCCGCTGACCCAGAGTGGCGACTACCCCAACTTCTACCGCACCATCGCCTCCGACGATATGCAGGGCAAGCTGGCTGCCGACTTCGTCACCGGCAAGCTGGGTGCCAAAAAAGTCGCCATCATTCACGACAAGGGCGATTACGGCAAGGGTTTCGCCGACTTTGCCAAGAAGTTCATCGAGGAAGGCGGCAAGGCCAAGATCGTCATGTATGAAGGTATCACCCCCGGCGCCATGGACTACTCGGCCGTCATCCAGAAGGTGCGTCGTGAAGGGGCTGACGCCGTGATCTTTGGCGGCTACCATCCCGAGGCTTCCAAGCTCGTGGCCCAGCTCAAGCGCAAGCGCGTCAAGGCTGCCTTCGTAGGCCCCGACGGCATCAAGGGCGACGGCTTCCTCGAGATCGCCGGCAAGAACGCCGAGGGCGTCTACGCCACCGGTCCGATGGACGTGACCAAGTACGAAGAGAACAAGAAGGCCCGCGCCGCCTACCAGAAAAAGTACGGCAAGGAGCCGGGCACCTTCTTCGACCAGGGCTACGCCGCCATGCAGGCCGCTCTGGCCGCCATCAAGGCTGCCGGTGGCACCGACTACGCCAAGCTGGAGCAGGCCCTGCGCAACAACTTCGTCGAAACCTCGGTCGGCAAGATCAAGTTCGACGCCCGGGGCGATGCCGAAGGCGTCGGCTTCTCGGTCTACCAGGTCCAGGGCGGCAAGTTCGTCGAACTGTAAGACCTGGGAATCTGGCAACATGAACGGGGGGACAGGCTCTCAAGCCTGTCCCCCATCCTTTTGCCTTGCGCCTGCTTCAGCCGGCGCAAGTGAAACGTGACGGAATCCAATGGATTATTTTCTCGAACTCTTCTGCAGCGGGTTGACCCGGGGCAGTATCTATGCCCTGATCGCCCTGGGCTACACCATGGTGTACGGCATCATTCAGCTGATCAACTTCGCCCATGGTGAAATCTACATGATCGGCGCCTTTGTCGCCTTGATCGTGGCCGGCGTGCTGACCATCTACGGTTTTTCCGGCTTCTCCATCCTGATTCTGGCGATGCTGATCGCCATGATCTACGCGGCCGCCTACGGCTACACCCTGGAGAAGATCGCCTACCAGCCCCTGCGCAACGCGCCGCGGCTGTCGCCGCTGATCAGCGCCATCGGTGCCTCGCTCTTTCTGCAGAACTACGTGCTGCTGGCGCAGACGCCCGACTTTCTGCCCTTTCCCCAGCTGGTGCCCGACTTCGCATTCATGGAGCCTATCGCGCACATCATCGGCAGCTCGGAGCTGGTGATCCTGGTCACCAGCGCCATCTCCATGGTGGCGCTGACGTTGCTGATCAAGTACACCCGCATGGGCAAGGCTATGCGCGCCACCCAGCAGGACATGGTCATGGCGCGCCTGGTCGGTATCAACGTTGACCGGGTCATCTCCGTCACCTTCATTATCGGTTCGGTACTCGCGGCCATCGGCGGCGTGCTGGTCGGTTCCTACATCGGCCAGATCAACTTCTACATCGGCTTCATGGCCGGCGTGAAGGCCTTCACCGCCGCGGTGCTCGGCGGCATCGGCAACATTCCCGGTGCCGCCCTGGGCGGCCTGGTCCTCGGCCTGGCCGAGTCGATGGCGGCCGGCTACATCTCCAGCGCCTACGAGGATGTCTTTGCCTTCGGTGTGCTGGTCCTGATTCTCATCCTCCGTCCCGCCGGTCTGCTGGGCAAGGCGGTCAAGCAGAAGGTCTAGGAGGATGATGTCATGATGGCTTCGATGAAACGCTCGATACTGGTTGCTCTCTGGTTTGTCTTTTTGACCTTCCCCCTGATGGTGGTGCGGGTCAATACCCTCAAGAACACGGTCGAATGGCGCTGGCTCAACATGGTCTGGGTCTTTGTCGGCGCCTTCGTTCTGCACAATCTCTGGCGCTGGGCTCTCGACAAGCGGCAGAAGAGCCGGAAAAAGGCCGAACTGGAAGATGGGGCGGAGGCCGATCTGCACATCGGCCAGCGTCTGCTGCAGGAGCCGAAACTCTACCGGCCTTTTCTGCTGGGCCTGGCTGTTGTGGCCCTGCTGTTCCCCTGGGTGCTCGACGTCTACCAGGTGAACATCATGGTTCTGGCCCTGATCTTCGTTGTTCTCGGGCTGGGACTGAATATCACCGTCGGTCTGGCCGGCCTGCTCGATCTCGGCTATGTCGCCTTTTTCGCCGTCGGCGCCTATTCCTACGCCCTTATCAACCAGCACTTTCCCGCCCTGGGATTCTGGAGCTGCCTGCCCATCGGTGGACTGATCGGTGCCTTTTTCGGCATCGTGCTCGGTTTCCCCATCCTGCGCCTGCGCGGTGACTACCTTGCCATCGTCACCCTTGGCTTCGGCTCGATTGCCAAGATCGTCATCGAGAACTGGGAAGAGTTCACCAGCGGCGCCAAGGGGATCGCCAACATCCCGCGTCCGGGCCTGTTCGGCATCGACATGAGCATCGAAGGCGCCACCATCTACACCTACTACCTGATGGTGCTTATGGTGCTGTTTACCATTTTCGTCACCAACCGCCTGAAGGATTCGCGTATCGGACGGGCCTGGATGGCGCTGCGCGAGGATGAGATCGCCTGTGTCGCCATGGGCGTCGACATGGCGCGCACCAAGCTGTCGGCCTACGCCCTTGGGGCCTTCTGGGCCGGCGCCGTCGGGGTCATGTTCGCCGCGCGCAACACCTACATCAACCCGAACAGTTTTACCTTCATGGAGTCGGCGATCGTCCTCTCCATCGTCGTGCTCGGCGGCATGGGCTCGATCGTCGGCGTGATCATCGCCGCCCTTGTGCTGATCCTGATGCCGGAGTACCTGCGCGCCTTTGCCGATTACCGGATGCTGGTCTTTGGTGCCGTGATGGTGCTGATGATGATCTTCCGTCCCCAGGGACTGATTGCCAATGTTCGAAAGACCTACGCCTACCGTCGGGCAGAAAGGGGTGAAAACCATGGCTGACGCGCCCCGCAAACTGCTCGAAGTCCGTGAGCTGACCATGGATTTCGGCGGCCTGCGCGCCGTCGACAGTGTCACGCTCGAAGTCTGTGAAAACGAGATCGTCGCCCTGATCGGACCGAACGGCGCCGGCAAGACCACCTTTTTCAACTGCGTCACCGGCATCTACAAGCCGACCCGCGGCGAAATCATGGTGCATCCGCCCGGAGGCCAGAGCCGCAAGATCAACGGCTTCAAGCCCAACCGGGTGACCGAGATGGGCATGGCGCGCACCTTTCAGAATATCCGCCTGTTCCAGAACATGACGGTGCTGGAGAACGTCATGATCGGCCGCCACTGCCGAACGCGCACCAGCATTCTCGGCGCCATCATGCGCAGCCCGGGGGTGACGCGCGAGGAACGTGAGACCATCGATCGGGCCTACGCGCTGCTGGAAAAGGTCGGTCTGGTCGATTTTGCCGACGAGTTCGCCAAAAACCTGCCCTACGGCGCCCAGCGCCGGCTGGAGATCGCCCGGGCGATGGCGACCGATCCTTTCCTGCTGCTGCTCGATGAGCCGGCGGCAGGCATGAATCCCCAGGAGACCAGGGAACTGGACGAACTTATCGTTCGCATCGGCAAGGAAGAGGGGATCGCCATCCTGCTGATCGAACACGACATGAAACTGGTCATGAACATCTCCGACCGGATCTACGTCATGGAATACGGCAAGAAGATTGCCAAGGGGACCCCCCAGGAGATCCGCAGCAATCCGAAAGTGATCGAGGCCTACCTCGGTGAAGGGGAAGAGGATGCTTAAGGTCAACAACATCAACACGTTCTATGGCAACATCCAGGCTCTCAAGGGGGTCAGCCTCGAGGTCGACGAGGGCGAGATCGTCACCCTGATCGGCGCCAACGGCGCCGGCAAGACCACCACGCTGATGTCCCTGTGCGGCGTCGTTCCGCCGCGCAGCGGGGAAATCCTCTTCCAGGGAAAGCCGATTCAGGGGCTGCCGGGGGACAAGATCGTCGAACTGGGCGTCATCCAGGTGCCCGAGGGACGGCGCATCTTCCCCAACATGACCGTGCTCGAAAACCTGGAGATGGGCGCCTACCTGCGCAAGAACAAGCTGCTTATCAGGCAGGACCTGAACATGGTCATGGACCTGTTCCCCATTCTTGCCCAGCGCCGCAACCAGCTCGGCGGCACCCTGTCCGGCGGCGAACAGCAGATGCTGGCCATATCGCGCGCCCTGATGGCCCGTCCGCGCCTGCTGCTGCTCGACGAGCCTTCTCTCGGCCTTGCGCCCCTGATCATCAAGCAGATTTTCGATATCATCCGCCAGATCAACCACGCCAACAACACCACCATCTTCCTGGTGGAGCAGAATGCCAACCAGGCCCTCAAGTTGGCGCATCGCGGCTACGTCATGGAGAACGGCCGCATCACCCTGGCCGACTCGGCCGAAAACCTGCTGGCCAACGAAGAAGTCAAAAAGGCCTATCTCGGCATCTGACGGGCGCCGAGCGCGAACGGTCGACTGCCGATCCGGGCCGCGGAGGGTTTCTCCGCGGCCTTTTTTGCGCCTTCGACCGGCGAAAACGTGCCCGGATGCTAAACTGTTGTTCATGGGAACTGTGGCTGACAGGCAAGCCCGGACAACCCTGAAACGCCGGTTCTGCCTCGGGCTTGTCCTGACCCTGCTGCCATTGCTGGTGGCGGTGGCAATCGGATTCTGGGCCATTCAGGGCATGACCGGGGCCGTCGACCGCCTGGTTGCCGAGGCTGTTGACGAGATCGCCCCCGTCGAGGCCCTGTGGCGCCAGGTGCATGACCTCTCTGATGCCATCCGCGTTGCCGGCGGCGAAGCGCCCATGCCCCTGGCGGAGTCGGTGCTGGCGGACATCGACAGAAGTTTCGATCAGCTTGCCGGCGTCGCTTTTATTGGGGCGGGGGAGCGAGAGGCCCTGTCCGGTGCCCGGGAGATCTGGTCGGGCCTGCGAGGAGAACTGCACCAGAGCCCGCCAGGCAACGGCCGCCTGTACAAGGCCGACCTGTTGCTGAAGCTGGAGCAGGTGGAAGTCAGGCTCGACCGCATCCATCACCTGGCGCTGGCTGAAATGAACCTGCTTCATGCCCAGGTTGTCGACCACCGCCGAACTACCGGCATATTTCTCGGAGCGGTGGTGCTGATGGCCCTGGCCCTGTCGCTGGTGACCGGAATGCACCTGTCCAAATCGGTTCTGGCTCCGTTGCAGTCCCTGCGCCGGGGAGTACTCCAGCTGGGGGAAGGGGACCTGTCCGCGCGTGTAGCCGAGGTCGGCCAGGATGAGCTGGCTGACCTGGCGCGAACCTTCAACCAGATGGCGGTTCGCCTGGAAGAGAGTCACCGCGAGCTGGCCGAACTGTCGGCCAGCGACTACCTGACAGGGCTGAACAACGTGCGCGAGTTCTATCGGCTGTTCCATGAGGAAACCAGGCGTTCCGATCGCTATGGCCATGTTTTCACCCTGCTCCTGCTCGACGTCGACCTGTTCAAGGAAATCAACGACACCTTTGGGCACCAGACCGGCGATTACGTCCTTCAGGAGGCGGCCCGGCGGCTTAAGAGCCTGGTTCGCGTCAATGACCATGTCGCCCGTATCGGCGGGGACGAGTTCAGTATTCTCCTGCCCGAAACCGGGCATGAGGAGGCAATGGACCTGGCCGAGCGGATCCGCGCCGATTTTCACGAGCGGGCGATCCCCCTGCCGCAGCATCCGGACGATGCTTTGCGCATGACAGTCAGCATCGGCATGGCGACCTATCCCGTCGATGCCGAGGATGCCGGCCGTCTCTTTGCCCGAGCTGATGCCGCCCTTTATCTGGCCAAGGATGGCGGCCGAAATCGACTGGAAGTTGCCGCTAAAGAGACTCGCCGTGGCGGCCGAAATGAAGAGGGCGGATCACTTCCGTTGTCCGATAGAGGAGGACGATGATGAGTCAGCACCCCAGTGAACGTTATTGCCCCCGTTTCGGCCAGCTGGCCGTTCGACTCGGCCATGTCACCCCGGAACAGCTCAAACAGGCCCTGAGCGAACAGGTCGACGACAACCTCGCCGGGCGGCCGCATCGCATTCTCGGCACCATCTTCTTCGAACACGGCTGGATGTCGCCGGGGCAGATCGAGGAGGTTCTCAACCTGATGTTCGATCAGATCAAGGAGGAATCCGGGCCCTGAATTCCGATTCTTGGCTTTTTTTTATCCGCCGAATCGGGTAGAGTTTTCCTGCAACCGGGGGACATGGCTTCCCCCGACACTGTTGACGTTTGATTGAATGCGACCCTGAGGTCGCCCTGGGTTGTCCGGAGGGGCCGGGCCCGTACCGGGCCGGTGGTAGCTGTTCATGACCAGGCAGTCAAAACTCCGCTCTCTTCTTCTCAACCGCTTTCTGCTCCTTTCCCTGTTGCCGGTGGTACTGGTCGGGGCCGTCACCCTTTGGCTGGTGCCGAGCCAGCAGCGCCGTGCTCTCGAATCGGAAAACCTGCTTTTGGCTGACAGCGTCGCCTCCCAGGTGAGTGAGTCACTGCGCGAACCCCAGTCGGTGCTGCGTCAGCTTGCCGCCATCCTGGTCAACTACTTCCACAGCGAACAGGATAATACCAGTCTGCTGCTCGACAGCGCCGTGCGCAACGCCGACTATTTCGACAGCATCATGCTGCTCGACCGGCGCGGGAAGGTTCTTCACGTCGGCCTGACCGAAGGAGCCGAACACCTGCGAGGCAACTATCTCGGGGTCAATTTTGCCGAAATGCCCTTCTTCGCCCGCGCGGTACGCGCCAACGACGTTTTCTGGAGCGATCTGTTCGCTTCACCGGTGAGCGGCCGGCAGGAGCTGCTGCTTGTCTTTCCTTTCAGCGACCTGGTGCTGGCAGGCAGTCTCAACGAACATTTTCTCCAGCGCATGGGGGCAGTGGTCAAGGGGCGGGAGGATCTCTCGCTGGCCCTGCTCGATCGCAGCGGACGCGCAATCGTTCAGATGGGAATGGGCGATCTGGCCCGCGGTGTCTCCCTGCGCCATCTCGAGCCTGTACGCCTTGGCATCGCCGGCCAGGCGGGCAGCCACGAATACAGCTGGCAGGGCCGTTCCTGGCTCGGCAGCATGGCGCGCATTCCGGGAAGCGGCTGGATGGTTCTGCTCGGCCACGACCTGGAGAGTGCCCTGGCGACCGTTCGGCAATTGAAGCTGTCGGTTGCCGGCGGACTGCTGGTTGCTCTCTGGCTGGCCCTGGCCATCGCCATCAGTCTCAGTCGCCAACTGGTGCGCCCCCTGCAGGAATTTGCCGCCGGCCTGACCGAGATTGCCGCCGGCAACTACAGGGGGAGGCTTGGAACCCAGCCCTACTCGGAACTGGAAAACCTGGCGGCCATTGTCCGTGGCATGGCGGTGGAGATCCAGGTTCGCGAGGACGATCTGCGTCGCAGCCGCGAGTATTTCGAGGAGCTGTTCAACAGTGGACGGGATGCCATCCTGGTCGCGGACATCGAGGCGGACGGTCTGCCGGGCAGGGTGAACGAAGTGAATGAGGTCGCCTGCATGCTGTTCGGCAGTGAGCGCGAGGCGCTGGTTGGGAGGCCACTGCGGGAGCTCTGTCCCTACCTGTTTCAGCCCGAGGAACAGGCGGTTGAACGTTTCCGCGCTGGTCGCCAGGACGGCCATCTCACCCTGGAGGCCGGCCTGACAACCGCCGCCGGCCGGCGGGCGCCCTTCGAGTTCGATATCAGTTTCTACAGGCGCGAGGCGAAGGAGATCGCCTTTATCGTCGGCCGCGATATCGGTGAGCGCCGCATGGCCGAAGAGGCACTTCGACGCAGCGAGCAGGAACACCGGCTGCTCTCCAGGCAGTTCCAGACCCTGTTCAACGCCATTCCGGATGGCCTGTTGATCTACAGTCGCGACTGCCGTGTGACCTGGACAAACCGTGCCGCCGCCGAACTTGTCGGTGGCCCCGTGACCGATCTCCTCGGCAAGAGCTGTGAAGACCTGTTCGCCGGCAACGGACAGGCGCCAGGCTCCTGCATGGTGCGTGAAGTTTTTGCCAATGGCCGGACCGGGCAGGCCGAAATCGAGACGGAGGGCGGCAGGATTCTCGAAATGCGCGCCATACCCATCAGCGACGATAACGGTCGCGTCGAGCGCGTGATCCAGTTCCTTCGGGACATCACCGACCAGGAACGCGAGCAGCGCGACCGATTGCGTACCGGTCAGCTTGCCGCCATCGGAGAGCTGGCCGCCGGAGTTGCTCACGAGATCAACAACCCGATCAACGGCATCATCAACTATGCCCAGATCATGGTGAACCAGTCCCGCAAGGAGGCCGCCCCGCCCGAAATCCCGGAACGGATTCTCAAGGAAGGCAACCGCATTGCCGATATCGTCAGCAGCCTGCTGAATTTTGCCCGCAAGCGCAGCGATGCCGTCCGGCCGGTCGCCTGGACGGACGTCGTCGCGGACGCGCTGACCCTGATGAAGTCGCAGTTCAACAAGGACGGCATCAGGGTCGATGTCGAACTGCCGCACGACCTGCCGCAGGTCGCCGGACGGCCCCAGCAGCTCGAGCAGGTGCTGATCAACCTGTTGAGCAATGCGCGCCATGCGCTCAACGAAAAATATCCGCAGGCTGACGAGAAAAAGCGCCTGGTCATCACCGGGGAGGAGCTTGACGGCGACAGGGTCGGACTGGTAGTTCAGGATTTCGGCCCCGGCATCCCGGCCCACCTGCGGGAGCGAATTCTCGATCCCTTCTTCACCACCAAGCCGGCCGGCGTCGGCACCGGTCTCGGCCTGTCGATCAGCTTCGATATCATTCGCGACCACCAGGGTGAGATCGGTTTCGACAGTGTTCCGGGAGAGTTTACCCGGGTGCTGGTGTCCCTGCCCAGGGCGGCCGGCGATTCACCCGGAGAGACCGATCGGAAACAGGCCAGCCTGGGGACCTGAAGGACCGCGGAAATTTTGGGGCCCGTCCCGTTGATCCGGAGGGGTCAGCGCAGGTTGCGGCCTGTGGTCGCCATGGTTAGTTTGCCGTGGACCACGCCCTTGGTGCCGATCAGTTCGTCGGCCAGGCGCCTGACCTTGGCCGCCGGCCCTCTCGCCACCACAACCTCGAGGCAATGGTGGGCATCGAGATGGACGTGCAGGGCCGAGATGATGGCGTCATGGTGGGAGTGCTGGTGCTCGGTGAGTTTGTCCGCGAGATCGCGGGTGTGGTGGTCATAGACCAGGGTGATGGTACCGACAGTCTCCTCGTTGCCTTCACGCCACTCTTCCTCGACAAGGGCGTTGCGGATCAGGTCGCGGATGGCTTCCGACCGGTTCAGGTAGCCCTTCTCGCTGATCAGCAGGTCAAAGCGGTTCAGCAGTTCGCCGTCGATGGATATCCCGAATCGTGTCAGTGCTGGCATGGCGGCTCCCGTCGTTTCCGTTGATAGCAGGTCTGTTAGCATGCCCCCTCCCCAAGGGTCAAGGATCTTGCCTCCTTAGCTGTTTTTCTACCGGGACTGTCCACAGGTTTTTCACACTCGGCTCACAATATGTTGGGTGTTGAATGGAAAAGACTTGCCAGATATTGTGTTTTTGCCCTTGACTCCCCAGGTTGGGGCTGTGCTAGATTGTCGGCGTGCCATTTACAGTGAGGGGAGGGCCCGGCGATGATCGAATTCATTCGCAAGCGTGACGGCAGGCTGAGCCAGTTCGAACCTTCGAAAATCGCCGAGGCGATTCGCAAGGCGGTCAAGGCGGTTGGCGGGACCGACCTCGACAAGCCGGACGAAATCTGCCGCCAGGTGGTCGGTATTCTCGAGGTCGTCTACAAGGACGGCCGGGTGCCGACAGTCGAAAACGTTCAGGACCTGGTCGAAAAGTGCCTGATCGAAAACGGCCACGCCAGGGTCGCCAAGGCCTATATCCTTTACCGCCAGCAACACGCCGCCCTGCGGCGTACCCGCCAGTTCATGCAGGAGGCCGTCGAGGCGGTCGACTCCTATCTGACCCGTGAAGACTGGCGTGTCAACGAAAACGCCAACATGGGCTACTCGTTGCAGGGGCTCAACAACCACATCGCCTCCAATATCACCAGCAACTACTGGCTGAGCAAAATCTATCCATCCTACATCGCCGACGCCCACCGCGAGGGCGACTTCCATATTCACGATCTCGGCATGCTTTCGGTCTACTGCTGCGGCTGGGACCTGAAGGATCTGCTGCTCAAGGGGTTTACCGGCGCCTACGGCAAGGTGCAGTCCGGACCGGCGAAGCACTTTCGCACCGCTCTGGGCCAGGTGGTCAATTTCTTCTACACCCTGCAGGGGGAGGCGGCCGGCGCCCAGGCCTTCGCCAGTTTCGACACACTGCTGGCTCCCTTCATCCGCTACGACGGTCTCGGATATCCCGAGGTCAAACAGGCGATGCAGGAGTTCATCTTCAACATGAACGTGCCGACCCGCGTCGGCTTTCAGACCCCCTTTACCAACATCACCATGGATCTGACTCCGCCGGCCGGCCTGGGGCGGGAAGGGGTGATTGTCGGCGGGCAGATTCGCGAGGAGACCTACAGCGACTTCCAGGACGAAATGGACCTGTTCAACCGGGCCTTCTGCGAGGTGATGATGGAAGGGGACGCCTCGGGGCGGATCTTCTCCTTCCCGATCCCGACCTACAACATCACCCGTGACATCGACTGGGAGGGCGACCGGCTCCGCCCGGTGTGGGAGATGACCGCCAAGTACGGCATCCCCTATTTCTCCAACTTCATCAACTCCGACATGGATCCGGAGGATGCCCGGTCGATGTGCTGCCGGTTGCGGCTCGACAATCGTGAACTGCGCCGCCGTGGCGGCGGCCTGTTCGGATCCAACCCGCTGACCGGTTCCATTGGCGTTGTCACCCTGAACCTGCCGCGCGCCGCCTACCGGGCCAGCAGCATGACCGGTTTCTTCGATCGCATCAGCGAACTGATGCGCTGGGCCTACGAGTCCCTTGAGATCAAGCGCAAGCAGCTTGAACGGCTCACCGGTGACGGCCTCTATCCCTACAGTCGCTTCTACCTTGCCGGCATCTACGAGCGCGGCGGCAGCTACTGGGACAATCACTTCTCCACCATCGGCCTGATCGGCATGAACGAGGCCAGTCTCAACCTGCTGGGGGTCGGCATCGACACCCCCGAAGGCAAGAGCTTTGCCCGGGCGACCCTTGATTTCATGCGCAAGCAGCTCGAAAGCTTCCAGGAGGAAAGCGGCCACCTCTACAACCTCGAGGCGACTCCCGCCGAGGGGACCAGCTACCGGCTGGCCCGCCTCGATGTCGAGCGCCATCCGGATATCCGCACCTCGGGCAGTGAGCAGCCCTATTACACCAATTCCAGCCAGCTGCCGGTTGGTGCCACCGACGATATCTTCGAGGCATTGCGGCACCAGGACGACCTGCAGACTCTCTATACCGGCGGCACCGTGTTTCACGGGTTCCTCGGCGAGCGTCTCGAAGACTGGCGCAGCGCCCGTACCCTGGTGCGGCGCATCAGCGAGAATTTTCACCTGCCCTATTTCACCATCAGTCCGACCTTCACCATCTGCCCCGAGCACGGCTACATCCCCGGGGAACACTTCAGCTGTCCCCATCACAAGCACGAGGGCGCGGCAGCCTGAGGGGGAGGACGAGGATGATCGACTGGCAGGCTCTTTACTGGCATGCGGTCGCCGATGAGGCGGCGGCCGACCGATTCAGAGGAGGAATCGATGGCAACCCGATGCAACGAGAAGACCGAAGTCTATTCCAGGGTGTGCGGTTTCTTTCGCCCGGTACAGCAGTGGAACCGCGGCAAAAAGGAAGAATTCAAGGACCGCACTGAATTCCTCGTCGAGCAGAAAAGCAAAGACTGATTTCACTCTCTGACCGCGGGAGCGAAAAGCGGCAAGCCTCTTAAGGGGGGAAGAGCGGGAACTGCCGGCGACCCGGCTGAAGGCCGGGTTTTTGGAGGGTGTCGGTTGTTTCGGGCAAGGTCCGGTTTCGCCTTTTTCGGTCGGAGACTGCAGGATTCCGGCATGGCCATCAAGGGCTTTCAGGGGACCAGTCTCCTCGACTTTCCGGGGCGGATTGCGTCCCTGATTTTTTTTCACGGCTGCAATCTCAGCTGTTCTTTCTGCCACAACCCCGCGCTGCTGGGTGATCCCCGTTCCCTGCCCGATTTTCCGGTCGAACTGCTTTTCGAAGAGCTGGAGCAAAGACGCGGCTTTATCGACGGCATCGTGCTGACCGGCGGCGAGCCGACCCTGGCACCGGAGCTGGACGATGTGATCGGGGCCGCCCGGGAACTGGGGTTGCTGGTCAAGCTCGATACCAACGGTCTGGCGCCCAGGGTCCTGGGGCGGCTGCTGGGGCAGGGCCGGCTTGATTACGTCGCCCTCGACCTGAAGACATCGCTGGAGCGCTACGGCGAACTGCACCGCGGGCCGGTCGACCCCGACGCGCTGAAACGCAGCCTCGATTTGCTGCGAACATCAGGGATCGATTACGAGGTGCGCACAACCTGCGTACCCGGCTACGTCGAGCGGCAGGACATCGGCCGGATGGCAACCTTGGTCCGGGGCGCGCGACGCTGGGTGCTGCAGCAGTACTCGCCACAGGTTACCCTTGATCCGGCCCTGGCACAGGTCGATCCGCATCCGCCCGAGGTGATCAGGGGCTGGCTGGAGCTGGCAGCCGAGTGCGTCGAGGATGCCCAGGTGCGTGGGGTCTGACCCGGTCCGGGCTAGAATCTCAGCCAGAGAATGAAGGAATAGCTGATCGCCAGAAAGACTCCGCCGGCGAGAGCGTAGAGCAGGTAGTCAAAGACGTTGCCGTTTTTTGGAGATGTGGACACTGCCTGTTGCCTCCGGACAGAAAAGAATCAGATTGGAACTTTTCCATCAGGAAGCAACAAGGATGCCAGCCTCGGGAGATAGCCGGGGCGGCGATGAAAACAGCCTGACATTGCGGTTTTTTTCAGCCTGGCGGGATTGGTCCCTTCCGCGACGGCCCTTCAGTGCGGGGGAGATCCCCCCGCCGCTTCGGCTATTTGACCGAATCCGCCGGCCTCAGTCGCGGTCGAGTTTGTGGCAGAACAGGCAGCGGAACTTGGGCGGGTGTCCTTCAGGGAAGGGCACCTGCTTTTCGTTATGGCACTCGCCGCAGAATTTTTCCCCCGCCTTTTTGCCTTCGTTCTGGATAATCGGGTAGAAACGGGCGTGGATTTCGTCTTTGGGTACATGGCTTGTGGTTTCCTCACCCGAAATGGCAAAGAAGACAGCCAGGACGACGAGAATGAGAACGATAAAAAGGGTGTCACCTTTTTTCAGGGCCATGGGGCACTCCGTTGTTGGCTGCGGTCAGCGCGTGCCTGACTGCAGGAGTTGGAGAAAGTCGCGGACGCGCAGCCTGGTTGACAGGTCGAGGGGACCGCAGTCATTGCAGTTGACGACCAGCAGGGGCAACTCGACCATCTGGCGCACCAGCAGTTCAAAGGTCGTCTCACCGGGCGTGCGTCCTGTGCGGACCAGCACCAGGGCGTCAGCCCCCCGCTCGCGGATGGCGGTCAGGCAGCTGTCCAGCCGCCGGTGCAGGTCGTAGGGGAGGTCAAAGGCCAGATACTGGTCGACCAGCGAGTCGGCCCGGGCGGGCATGGTCAGGTGGTGGACATGTTCGGTGAAGATCGCGCGCCCGCCAAATTCCTCCAGGGTCAGGAAAAAGTCGCTCCAGCAGGGGAGGTCACCCAGGCAGGCGATGCGGGTAGCCTTTTTCGCGGTGGGCGCCTGGCGGCTGGTGCCGATGAGCTGTTCGATTTCATCCAGGTAGCGTTCCGGTTCGGCGCGCATGTCGGCCGCGGCCAGCTGCACATGCCAGACCTGGCTCGGTTCGAGGCGTTCCTCCTGCCAGACAAGTCGGTCGAGTTCGCGCAGCCGTTCCCGTACCCGGCCGAGATGGCGCAGGGATCTGTCGATGTCAACCGGAACGGCTCCGAAGTGGCGCGCCAGTTTCTTGATCTCCAGCGCCAGGGATTCCCGGCTGCGGTCGGCGGGCCAGCCGAACCATGTGACCCGGACATCATGGCGGGCGAGCAGGTCGGCCAGATCGCGCGTCGGTCTGTCGGCTACCGCGGCCACGATTACTTCGCGAATACCCCGGGCGAGGACAGTGCCGTACAGGGCCCGGTCGATCAGCGGAGCGTCGGGTGTCATGCCGGCCAGATGCGCCTCCTCCAGAAGGTGCCGCGGCTCGCTGTCCTGGAGAAAGAGGCGCATCAGGTCGACCGGTTCGCGGCCGGTCGCCAGCAGGATTTCCAGGGGGATGGGAGAGGT
>RFIO01000277.1 GCA_003695205.1 Deltaproteobacteria bacterium | reverse complement strand
GTTTGACCTTGTCATCGCCAACATCCTGGCAGAGGAGAACATCCGCCTGGCCGGTCAGCTTATCGACCACCTGCGGCCGGGTGGACACCTGGTGCTGTCGGGTATCCTCGGAGAAAAAGTCGACCTCGTGCGTGACACCTTCGACGGGCTTATGGGAGCGTCTCCGCAGGTGCATTACCAGGATGAATGGGCCAGCCTTGTTTATCGCCGGACCTGACCATGCGCCGCTTCTTCCTTGACCCGAATCTGCTGACTGAAGACCAGGTCGATCTTCCGGGCGAGACCCTGAAACATCTGAGAGTTCTGCGTCTGTCAGTCGGTGACCGGATCGAGCTTCTGGACGGATCCGGGCAGGTCGCCACGGCCCGCATTGAAATCCTGAACCGCCAAAACGCCCAGGTCAGAATCGTAAATCGTCGCCAGGAGAAGGAATTAGCCTTGCCGGTTACGCTACTCCAGGGGCTGCCCAAGGCGGACAAGTTCGACCTGATCCTGCAGAAAGGGACGGAACTCGGCATCCGTCGCTTCGTGCCCGTCCTGACCCAACGCTGCCAGCCCGACGGAGGCAAACGGCGGCTGGATCGCTGGCAGCGCATTGCCCGTGAGGCCGCACGGCAATCCGGGCGTTTCAGGCTTCCCGAGCTGGAAGAACCAGTACCACTGGCTCAGGCACTGGCCCGCGAGGAAGGCGACCTGAAGCTGGTCGCCTGGGAGCAGGCCATCACCCCCCTGAACCAGGGCCTGGCCAACCGGCAGCCGCAAGGAGTCGTTCTGCTCGTAGGACCGGAGGGCGGATTCGCCCCGGAAGAGGTCGCCCTGGCCCAGCGCTTCGACTACCTGCCGATCAGCCTCGGTCCGCGTATTTTGCGAACCGAAACGGCCGGATTTGTTCTGGCCGGCATTTTGCAGTATGTTTACGGTGATCTGAATCGGCCGGCGGGCGGCATTGAACCGGCACAGACCTGCCCTGAACAGGGAGGGAGGAGGGATGGCCCATGAAGTGTCCGAAATGCGGCTACACCAGTTTCGACTTTCTCGACAACTGCAAGAAATGCGGTCAGGACCTGGGAGACCACAAGAGCAGGTTCGGGCTGCGCAGCGTCATCTTCCCGCAGGTGGCCGCAGCCGCGGCAGCCGAGGAGACCACGGCAACGGCCGAAACCGCCGTTGAAGAAGCCACCGATTTCGGCTTTGACTTCATGAGCGACCAGGAGGCGGTTGCGCCAGAGGTCGAAGAAGAGGCCCCGGAAGCTGCCGCAAGCGACTCCGAGCCTGAGGATGCGAAGGAGGATTTCGATTTCAGCTCTGATGCCGAAGAGACGACCGACACATCAGGTGGAGACCTGGCTTTCGACACCGAGGCCGATGTCGAAAGTGAAGAGGCCATCGATTTCGGCGCCAGCGATGATGGCGTCGAAGTCGACGACAACACCGCCGGGGATCTCGACTTCGGTGCTTCCGACGAAGGTGCCATCGATTTTGGCGAGAACGACGATCAGGAGCTCGACTTCGACAACCAGCCGGCCGGGGCCGCTGCTGACGAGAATTTTGATTTCAGCCTGGACGAGGAGGAGCCACAGGAAGAAACGGACGACAAGGAGACTCCCGACCCTTTTGATCAACGGGGGCCCGCCGAAGTCGGGCGGACCCCCGAAACCGATTCCCTGCCCCTGATAGACGATTTCGACCGGGAGCTGGCGGCCGAACAGGAACAACTCCCGGAAGCAGATGACCGGGAGACGGACGTCGAGACCATAAGCTTCGCGGGGTCGAATGGTGAGACGGAGCCTGAGACCGAACCGGATCCGCCTCCCGTTGATGACGTCGTCCGGTTTGCCGGCCAGGAAGACCTGCTGCAGCCGGAAGAGAGTGCCACCCCCCCGGCCGTTGCCCCCAGGCTGGCGGCCGCCGGAGTGGACCTGGCAATCCTGGCTGCCTTGCTGCTGCTCTTTCTTATAGCCGGCGAATGGATGACCCCGGGACCGAATGACTCGCTGCTGCCGACCCGGGGCGAACTGCTGGATCTGGCCATTCCCTACTTCATCGTCTTTTTTGCCCTCTGCTTCGGCTATTTCACCCTGTTCCACTTCCTGACCGGCCAGACACCGGGCAAGATGCTGTTCCACCTGCAGGTTGAAGCCGAGGATGGTACCCCCCTCACCCTCAGCCAAGCCTTTCTGCGCAGCGTTGGCGGCCTGCTCTGTCTACTGACCGCGGGGCTGGGTTACTTCGCCATCCTGGTACGGCCGAGTCGACGCGGCTGGAACGACGACCTGGCCGGCAGCCGTCTGGTTGCCTGCCGGGAAGGGGACGGATACGCCGGCTGAACCGGAGTTCGCCCTCCCCTGACCCGGACTGTTCACGACGGTCCATCGCCGGTTGCAGCAGAAGCTTTCGGGAAGAGCCCGGCCTAAAGCCCGCTTGAGTCGAGGGAATCGAAGATCGCCATTTCGGCCAGGCGCAGGGCCATGTTGCGCCGGATCACCGTCGGAATCTCCACATGCAGAACCAGCGGCGGACCGGGCAGACCGGCCACGCGGCTGCGCTGCAGGGCATTGGCGCCGGCGCCCGGAAGCCAGCGGACCCGCTCCGCAGGCAGGAACGAACGTTCCTCACCTTCAATCAGGCTTTCGGTATCCTGTTTCGGATGGATGCGACGGCCGACCGCCTGCAGCCCCCCCAACAGGACGAAGTTGTAGCAGGTCTCCAGGTCCGAACAAAACTGGACGAAGATTTCCTCCGACAGCTCACGCACCAGCTCCAGCCCTTCCCTGAGCCTTTCATCGGGGAAGAGGTGCAGAATTTCACCGTGCGGTTCAAGCCGCCCGACCGCGTCCGGATCGATCCACGGCGGCATGCCGCCCAGGCCGACCACCACCCTGCGGTCCTCGGGGCAGGTGCCGACGCAGCCATGGATATCGAGAATGACAGCGGGGGCCGCCATGCCGAGGATATCCAGATAGTCCGGCAACTTTCGTTCGGTTTTGTAACTGCAGGGGTGCCCCCTGTCGTCAAGGTAGGGGTAGATGACATCGATGTTGCTCGGGTTGAGGGGGACTCCCCAGCTCTTCAGGCGCTCAAGATTGCTGTCGGTGAGTGGTTCACGCCCGGCGAAACCGAGATTGATGACCGCCGCGCCCGCCTTGCCGGTGCGCAGAAAATAGAGCGCCACCTCCAGGGTATGCGGGTCGTAGGGGCCATGCGGGGCGGTCAGCAGGCGATCGTCAGTGGTACCACCGTCCCGTCGTCGCAACAGGAGCGCGCCACCGGCGTCATCCGGCTCGTAGCGGGCCTCGAAATGGGGAAGTGGTGCTCCGCAGTCGCACCAGCCGGTGCGGTCAAGCGGCATCCGGCCGAAAAAGCGCTCCAGCACCCGTTCCCGCCAGACGGCATCGAAACGGATGGTCTGTCCTTTCATGCAGTAGTAGACCCGGTAGCGCCCGACATCGAGCAGGACGCGGATGCCAAGCCTTTGCAGCAGGCGACGGTTGTAATCGTTCTGGGTGGTCGCCAGCAACCGGTCGGTCAGATCGCGCATGCCTGACTTCTGCTGCTCGGACAGTTCACCCTCGAGGCGCTGTACCCGTTTGAGATGGCGATAGTCCTCGCGGCCGATTTCGACCTCGAGCCGGTTCAGGTGACGCACGAAGGGCGCACGATCATCGACCTGGAAACGGCTGAGAAACAACGGCGGGATAGCGGGTTGGCCCTGGTGCATGCCTGAAATAGCCCCTTTCCAGCACAAGCCCTGTCCTCCATTATGGGAGCGGAGGCCGCTCCGGAGCAAGGTCCGCCATTTGGCCCGCCAGGGTCATAGGGCCGGCCGTCCAGATCGCCCCCGCAATCCTCAAGGGGAGTTATGGTCTCAAACCCCTGAAACAACACGACAATGCCCCGGAGAATCAAAGCTGGCCAAACGGCACGCGATTTGCGTATCATGAGGATATCCTTATAGGGAGGGCGCTTATGGTTACAGGCATCCGGAGCAAAACCCTGCTCGCCATGCTGCTCATCTCGCTGCTGCCGCTGGCAGGCTCCTTTCTCTACCTGTCGAAAATAAGCAATGACCGACTCGAAGCTGAGCTCGAATCACGCATCGACACGGTCGCCAATTTCGTTCAACGCTCCACCAGCCTGGCCCAGCAGCAGATCGCCAACGACCTGGCCCTGCTGGCCAGAAACGACAACCTGAAAAGCGCCCTGGCCGCCGGGGACCCGGCCCTGGTGCAGGCCAGCGCGGGGCTGCTGGCCGACATGCAGAAGCGCATGCAGATCGACCTGTTCGAGCTGCTTGGCCGCGACGGCAGCATCCTCTACCGCAACCTGCTCGGGGCTGACTGGCCGGCCAGTTCCGGATCGGAACACCCGGTGATCGAAGCCTCTCTCGACGGCGAGGCCACCTACGAAATCGGCCTGTTCGACGGCCATCTCGGCATTGCCGCCGCCACTCCGGTCTACAGCGCCGGAGGTATCGTCGGGCACCTGGTAGGCGTCAGTTACTTCGATGAAGGCTTCGCCCGACGCATCGCCTCTATGAGCAATACCCAGATCGCCTTTTTCGATGGTTCAGGTATCTATGCCGCGACCCTTGGAGGAATGAAAAAGATCAATCTGGCGGCATTCAAACCATCCGAGGCCGAACTGGCCGCCCTGCGCGCCGGCGGGGGGCGCAGCCGTATCTTTCGCCACCAGGATATCGACGGCACCCCCTACGCCATGACCCAGATCTCCCTGGGCGGGGCCAAACTGGGGGCGGTCGTCGCCCTTGATGCCAGCTCGGTCCTGCAGGCGGCCGGTGCCATGAAACGCATCCTCTGGGGCCTGGTTCTCGCCGCCACTCTTTTTGCCCTGCTGGCGGGCGCCCTGCTGTCCGGCGGCATCGCCCGGCCCCTGCAGGCGGTGGTCGGCAGTCTGCAGGAGATCGCCGAAGGGGATGCCGACCTGACACGTGAACTGCCGGTTACGGGCAAAGACGAGGTCGGACTTCTGGCCGCCGGCTTCAACCGTTTCGTCTTCCGCCTGCGCTCCATGGTCGGCCGCATCCAGGAGGTCGCCCGCAGGCTCGCCGGC
>RFIO01000276.1 GCA_003695205.1 Deltaproteobacteria bacterium | reverse complement strand
ATTACGAACTCACAAGGGCCAGGCTGAACCTCGAACAGGCCGAGCAGCGCCTGGAGGTGACCCGCAAGCTGCTGGAGCAGGCCACCGAGAGCGAGCATCTCAGCCGGGCCCAGTTCAAAGCCGGTGTGATCCTGGTTTCCGATCTCATCGACAGCGAAAATCGCCTGATTGACGCCCGAATCCGCAACCTGCTGGCCGAGTCAAGGGTCAGGATCGCCGTTGCCGAACTGCGGGTGGCCGCCGGTCTGCCGATTTTCCCGGACAAGGACGCACCCGGTTTGCGAACCGCCATAACAGACTGATTTTCCCCTGACGGAGACGGATGTCATGAAACGATTGGGACTGTTCATACTCTTCGGCCTTGTACTGCTGCTGGCGGCCTGCAAGGAACCGGCGGAACGCACCCGCCCGGCCGAACTGCCGGCAATCAAGGTGCGAACACAGACTCTGACTTTGAGTGATGTGCCGGCGCAGGTGGAGGTCGCCGGAACCGTGAAGGCGGTGGAGCATGCCCTGATTTCGGCCCGGGTCAGCGGCCAGATTGTGGAACTGCCGGTGCGGGTCGGCTCCCGGGTCAAAAAGGGCGAGCTGCTGATGCGCCTGCGCGCCGAGGAAATCGATGCCCGGGTCAACCAGGCGAAAACCCAGCTGGCCCAGGCGCGGCGCAACCTGGACCGGGAGGAGAAACTGCTTAAAGTGCAGGCCTCGACCCCGGAACGGGTGCGGACCCTGCGCGAGCAGGTGCAACTGCTGGAGGCGTCCTGGCGCGAAGCCCGGACCCTGCTCGACTATACCTATGTTCGTGCGCCCTTTGCTGCCACTGTGACCGAAAAGATGGTTGAAGCGGGCGATCTGGCCACCCCGGGAAAACCGCTGCTGGCGCTGGAGAACAGTCGCGCGCTGGAGGTTGTTGTTGACGTCCCCGAGGCGCTGGTGAATCAGCTGAGTGTCGGACGCATGCTGCCGGTGACCATTCCGGCGGCACATATCGAAATAAGCGCGGCCATTCGGGAAATCTCACCGACGGTGGACCCCGCGACCCGCTCGGTGCGCATCAAGCTCGATCTGCCCGACAATCCGGCCCTGCGCAGCGGCCAGTTCGCAAGGGTTGGTCTGCCGGACGCCTCGGCAAAAACCCTGCTGGTTGAACGCAACGCCCTGCACCGTAACGGCCAGATGGAGCAGGTCTTTGTCGTTCGTGACGGCAGGGCCGTGCTGCGCCTGGTACGCAGCGGAGCACGTTATGGTGACAGCGTGGAGATTCTTACGGGCCTGGAACCGGGTGACGAGATCATTGTCGAGGCGGCCGGTCGACTCCATGACGGCCAGCCGGTGACCGTTGGACAAACGGAGTCCGCGCAATGAATCAACAGCTCGAACATCCGGGTTTCGCCGGCCGGATGGCGGCGATGTTCGTCAATTCGCGCCTGACGCCGCTGGCGATTCTTTTGTCCCTGCTGCTCGGTCTCTTCGCCATCGTCATGCTGCCGCGCGAAGAGGAACCGCAGATCAAGGTGCCGATGATCGACGTGCTGGT
>RFIO01000275.1 GCA_003695205.1 Deltaproteobacteria bacterium | reverse complement strand
GAGACACAGGCATTTTGACAGGCCTGATCCCCCGGAGGGCAGGCATTTAGGCACAGCACTTCCTGATCTGTGCATAGACCGGTTGTCGCTCCTCCCCCGCCACAAGCCTCGTCAACAAGGCCATCGCAATCGTCGTCGATGCCATTGCAGAGTTCCACGGCGCCGGGGTGCACATTGGGATTTGTGTCGTCGCAGTCACTTTCGGCTGCATAACCATCTCCGTCTGCGTCGCAGAGGAGCGGATTGGCTGCACAGACCTCCGCAGGCAGACACTCTCCCTGGTGCAAAACGGCGACACACCCTCGCGCGGCGAGACAGGCGTTGCCGTAGGTCTGACCGTCACTGCCACAGACCGGGGCATTAACCGCCGGGCAGGAGATTGCCGGGTTGCAGCCGCTGTCACAGGCATCGCCGAGGCCATTGCCATCCGAGTCGGCCTGCTCGGGATTTGGCGTGTCAGGACAATTGTCCACATCATCGGGGACACCGTCCTGGTCCCGATCCGGATTCAGGCAATTGTCATCGACCAAACCGTTGCAGTCGTCATCCAAACCGTTGCAAAATTCCGCAGCACCCGGATTGATGGTCGGATCGACATCATCGCAGTCGCCACCCTGGGGGACATAACCCACAGCAGCGTTACAGGCCAGCATAGCCTCGGAAAACTCACCATAGCCGTCACCGTCTGTGTCTCGGTAAAAAAGGCTTTCCCCCAGGGCCCCGGCTTCGTCCACGCGGCCATCGCAGTTGTTGTCCACCCCATCCAGACAGATTTCTCTGGCCGAAGGATTGACGGCCGGGTCGTCATCATTGCAGTCGATGAGCCCCGGGCAGTATGCCTGAGCAAAGTAGCGGTCTGCATCGGCATCAGTGCAGGTGGGGCAGTTTTCGTCGACCCGCCCGTCGCAGTTATCATCCACGCCATTGCAGGCTTCCGGTGCCCCGGGATAAACGTGTCCGTTGCGATCATTGCAATCGGTCGCCACCGTCACGCCGTCACCATCCTGATCCGGGCAGAGCTGGACCGCTCCAAGTTCAACGACCCCTTTTTTCTTCAGGTGCACGCCGTTGACGATTTTCAGAATGTCCCCGTCCCTGGCCACAGCAAGCGACCAGGTCCCCGGGGGAACATAGTGGAAAACGAACTTTCCGTCCGCGGAAACAACAACTCCAAAAGACTGCCCGGGAATATAAACCATCAGGCCAGCGGTCTCGCCCGGCGCGCAGTGAGCGAGCATCCCCCGAATTTCACCCCCCATTTCAGGATTGACCGCCTTGTGTTCCTTCTCCTCCCGCTCTTCTTTCCCGTCCGATGTCCAACCCCAGGCTGGGAGAACAAGGACCAACAACAACACCAGCAGACCTCTCCAACGCTTCATGCCCTTCTCCTTTTTGAATCCCGGATGTTGAATTCCAAGGCGGGGAGGTGACCGTCGAACAACAAATGAAAAAATCCACCGGCCGTAACGGCGGCAAAAGGCGTGGCAATGTCACCGGCAGGGAGGCCTGTTGAAAGGGCCCGCACAAACCACAGCGTTTTGCTATGGTTTTAATCCTAGCTTCGGCTCCAAGCCTGTCAAGTTTCCCAGTACAAAAGGCGTGCAATGCCCCGGAATAATTGAAACCTCAGACGTTGCCGGTGACGGCATCGAGAATTGAAACAGAGGGAAGACACAGCTGATGCAGAGATATCGCCCCCTAGCAGTTGTCGCAGGGCTTCCACAGCCGGTCGGCCCTGCCGCCGTCGTTGGCGAGCCGGGCCCAGACGAAACAGAGGTCTGACAGCCGGTTGAGATAGGTGAGGGCGAGAGGGTTGACCGCGTCGGTGCCCTCCTGCTCCACCAGGCGCCAGGCCTGGCGTTCGACCCGGCGGGCGACCGACCGGGCCAGGTGCAGCCAGGAGGCGGCCCGG
>RFIO01000274.1 GCA_003695205.1 Deltaproteobacteria bacterium | reverse complement strand
TTTGACCCAGGAGCTGGGTATCGACAAGGACCGCCTCTACGTCTCGGTCTACACCGATGATGACGAGGCCGCCGACATCTGGCACAAGCAGGAAGGGGTGCCGCGCGAGCGCATCTACCGCTTTGAGGAGGACAACTTCTGGGCCATGGGCGACACCGGTCCCTGCGGCCCCTGTTCGGAGATTTTCTACGACAACGGGCCCGAGGTCGGCTGCGGTTCGCCCGACTGCCAGGTGGGCTGCGACTGCGACCGTTTCATGGAGGTGTGGAACAACGTCTTCATGCAGTTCGACCGCCAGCCCGACGGCACCCTGGTACCGCTGCCGAAGCCGGCCGTCGACACCGGCATGGGCCTGGAGCGGCTGGCGACGGTCATGCAGCAGGTCCACTCCAACTACGACACCGACCTTCTGCGCGACATCATCAGCCATATCGAAAAGCTCTCGGGCAAAACCTACGGCGCGGACGAAGAAAATGACGTTTCCATGCGGGTGATGGCTGACCACAGTCGCGCTACCGCCTTTTTGATTGCCGATGGCGTACTGCCTTCCAACGAAGGACGCGGCTACGTACTGCGCCGCATCATGCGCCGGGCCATGCGCCACGCGCGCATGCTCGGCTTCGAGGAGCCTGTCCTGTTCAAGACCGCCGGTTTCGTGCTCGACTTCATGGCCGAGGCCTACCCGGACGAGGCGGCTCGCAAGGATTTTGTCGCCAGGGTGGTGCAGAACGAGGAAGAACGCTTCATCCTCACCCTTGGCAACGGTCTGCGCATTCTTCAGGAGGAGGTGGCCGCCCTGCGCCAGTCGGGCGTCAGCGTCATCCCCGGCGAAACCGTCTTCAAGCTTTACGACACCTACGGCTTCCCGGTCGACCTGACCGCGGACATCGTTGAGAAAGAAGGCTTCTCCCTCGACGAGGCAGGGTTTGAGGCCTGCATGGAAAAACAGCGCGCCCAGGCCCGGGAACACTGGAAGGGGGGCGAGGAGGCGGCCGCCGCCCTGGTCTACAAACGCCTCGCTGAAAGCGGCAAAAAGACCGAGTTCACCGGCTACGAAACCCTGACCGACGAGGGCGAGGTTCTGGCCCTGCTGCGCCAGGGTGAGGAGGTCGACGAGGCCGCCTGCGGCGAAACCGTGGAACTGGTCGCCGACCGCACTCCCTGTTACGGCGAGTCGGGCGGCCAGGTGGGCGATACCGGCATCATTCGCGCCCCCGAAGGGGAGCTGCGCCTGGTCGACACCCGCAAACCGGCCGAAGGACTGATTGTCCATAACTGTGAAGTGGTGACCGGCGCGGTAAAAAAGGGAGACCGGGTTCGCTTCGAGGTCGACGCCGAGCGGCGCGCCGCCATCGTGCGCAACCACACCGCCACCCATCTTCTGCAGGCCGCCCTGCAGCAGATTCTCGGCGACCATGTCAAGCAGGCCGGCTCGCTGGTTGAGCCCGACCGGTTGCGCTTTGACTTCACCCACTTTTCTCCCCTGACGGAGGAAGAAATCCGCCGGATCGAAAACGAGGTCAACCGCCGCATCCTGGCCAACATGGAGGTCGGAGCCAGGCTGATGCCGGCGGACGAAGCCATGGCCGCGGGCGCCATGGCCCTGTTCGGCGAAAAATACGGCGACATCGTCCGCGTGGTCAACGTAGGCGACTACAGTATGGAGCTGTGCGGCGGCACCCACGCCCGGGCCTCGGGCGATATCGGCCTGTTCCGCATCGTCAGCGAAGGCGGCATAGCCGCCGGCGTTCGCCGCATCGAGGCGGTGACCGGCACAGGCGCTCTCGACTGGGCACGCAATCAGGAACAGACCCTGGCCCGCGCCGCCGCCCTGGTCAAAAGTGATCCCCAGAACCTGGAGGTCCGCCTGCGCAAACTGCTGGAGCAGCAAAAGGAGCTGGAGCGACAGGTTGAGTCTCTTCAGTCCAGGCTCCAGGCCGGCCAGAGCGACCAGATGCTGCAGCAGGCCGTCGAGGTCGAAGGCGTCAGGGTGCTGGCCGTCGAAGTCGACAGCATGGACGGCAAACAGCTGCGCGAACTGGCCGACAAGCTGCGCGACAAGATCGGCAGCGGCGTCCTCGCCCTGGGTTGCGCGAACGGCGGCAAGGTCAACCTGCTGGCCGCCGTCACCAAAGACCTGACCGAACGACTGCACGCCGGCAAGCTGGTGGCCGAACTGGCGGCCAAAGTCGGCGGCCGCGGCGGCGGACGTCCCGATCTGGCCCAGGCCGGAGGATCCCAGCCCGAAAAGCTAGGGGAAGCGCTGGCCGCCGCCCCCGAACTGGTCAAAACCCAGCTGAACAGCTGAGACAGCGACAGACCATGGCATCGGACGCCCCCCGACAACGGCTCGACCCGACACCGCGCCTGCGCCAGGAGGGGCCGACAATCCTGATCGTCGATGACGAGCCGGTGCTGCGCCAGCTGTGCGCCCGCGCGCTGGAAGGCTTCCGAATCCTCGAGGCCGAAAACGGTCGCATGGCCCTCGATATCCTGGCAGGGGAGACGGTCGACGTTGTCCTTTCGGACATCATGATGCCGGAAATGACCGGTCTGGAACTTCTGGCTCACATCCGCCAGTCCGATCCGGACCAGGTCGTGGTGATGATGACCGGCTACGGTGAGCGGGACGTCATCATCGAAGCCCTCAAGCTCGATGCCGACGACTTTCTCACCAAGCCGGTCAACCTGCTGCAACTGACCACCATCGTGCGGCGGGCGCTGGAGAAGAAGGCCCTGCGCGAACAGCTGCTGCAGCTGAAGAAGCTGGACCGCCTCAAGACCGAGTTTCTCGAGCTGGTCTCGCACAAGCTCAAAACCCCGGTCACCGTTGTCTCCCTGTTCCTGCAGAACCTGGAACGGGATCTCGAGGGCACCGGCCTGGAAGTCTACCGTGACAGCCTGCCGCGCGTTCAGGGGCAACTCGACTACCTCACCGGACTGATCGAGGATCTGCTCTTCTACAGCGACCGTGGTCTCGACCCGGGGGCCCTGAAGACCGAAGCGGTCGACCCGGTGGGCCTGATTCGCAAGATCAGCACGGAACTGGCCCCGAAAGCCGAAGCAAAAGGGCTTGCCTTTGCCCTGGAACTGCAGCCGGCCGACCCTCCTGTTCTGGCAGACCGCAAACGCCTGCGCTACTGCGTCAGCGCGCTGATCGACAACGCCGTCAAGTTCACCCCCGAAGGCGGCCGCGTTGAAATCACCGGAAAAACAGTGCAGGGGCGCTACGCGCTGGCGGTACGGGACAACGGGCCCGGCATCCCGCTCGACCTGCACAAAAAGGTCTTCGACAAGTTCTTCCAGGTCGATCCGATGCGTACCGGCCAGGTCCCCGGCTTCGGACTCGGGCTCTTCTACGTCCGGGAATTCTGCCGCTCAATGCATGTCGAAGTCCTGCTCGACAGCGCCGAAGGCATGGGGACCACCATCACCCTGCTATTGCCGTTGGCAGAACAAAGCGGTTGATTTTTCCCGGCTTTTTCATTCAACAACGTATTCGTGGTGTGTTAGTATTCTTCTTTTGAGGATTCCGCTGATGGCCAACAACCAGACAACAGACACCTTTCGCGGCACAACGATCATCTGCGTCCGCCGGGGCAACCGGGTCGCCTTGGCCGGCGACGGCCAGGTGACCCTGGGCAACACGGTCATGAAGCACACAGCACGCAAGATTCGCCGCCTGGGCGAAGAGCGAATCCTGGCCGGGTTCGCCGGCAGCACCGCCGACGCCTTTACCCTGTTCGAAAAGTTCGACACCAAATTGAGGGAGTTTCGCGGCAACCTCAAGCGCGCCGCGGTGGAACTGGCCAAGGACTGGCGCACCGATCGCGTGCTGCGGCGGCTCGAGGCTCTGCTGGTCGTCGCCGACACCGAAACCACCCTGGTGATATCCGGTGCCGGTGACGTTATCGAACCGGATGACGGCATCGCCGCCATCGGCTCCGGGGGCTCCTTCGCTCTCGCCGCAGCGCGCGGCATGCTGGCCGGTGGGGCCGATGACCCGGAAGAGATTGTCCGCACGGCCCTGCAGATCGCCGCGGGGATCTGCATCTACACCAACGACCAGATCAGTTTGGAGACCCTGCCTTGAGCGAACTGACACCCCGCCAGATCGTCGAGGAACTCGACCGCTATATCATCGGACAGCACCGCGCCAAGCGCGCTGTCGCCATCGCCCTGCGCAACCGCTGGCGCCGCCAGCAGGTCAGCCCGGAGCTACGCGACGAGATCGCGCCGAAAAACATCATCATGATCGGCCCGACCGGGGTCGGCAAAACCGAGATCGCCCGTCGGCTGGCGCGGCTCGCCAACGCCCCTTTCATAAAGGTGGAGGCGAGCAAGTTCACCGAGGTCGGCTACGTCGGCCGCGATGTCGAAAGCATGATCCGCGACCTGCTCGAGCTGGCAATCATCATGGTGCGCGAGGAGGAGGCCGCCAAGGTGCGCGCCAAGGCCGAAACGGCCGCAGAGGAGCAGCTGCTCGACCTGCTGCTGCCGGGTGAAGCGCACCGTTTCGACGAGACCGCAAGCGCCGAGCCGGGATCCACCCGGGAGAAACTGCGCAAGCTTCTGCGCGCCGGCAAGCTTGATGATCGCTACATCGAACTGGAGGTGCAGGAGAACCAGGGGCCGGCCATGGAAATTTTCTCCCCCCAGGGCAACGAACAGCTCGGCTTCAACATCCGCGAGATGTTTGGCAACCTGTTTCCGCGCAAGACGAAACGCCAGCGGGTCCAGGTTTCCGAGGCGCGGGAAATCCTGATCCAGACCGAGGCGGAAAAGCTGGTCGACATGGACCAGGTCAGGCAGCTGGCCATCGAGCGCACCGAGCAGAGCGGTATCGTCTTCATCGACGAGATCGACAAGATCGCCTCGCGCGAAGGGATGCACGGCCCCGAAGTCTCGCGCGAAGGGGTACAGCGCGACATCCTGCCCATCGTCGAGGGAAGCACCATCAACACCAAGCACGGCGCGGTCAAAACCGACCACATCCTGTTCATCGCAGCCGGCGCCTTCCACGTCAGCAAGCCGTCCGACCTGATTCCGGAACTGCAGGGGCGCTTCCCCATCCGCGTCGAACTGGACAACCTGGGCGAGGCCGAATTCATCCGCATCCTGAGCGAACCTCGCAACGCCCTGATCACCCAGTACACCGCTCTGCTCGAACCGGAAGGGATCGACCTGGTATTCGAGGACGGCGCCATCGCCGAGATCGCCCGAACCGCCGCCCTGGTGAATGAGCGGACGGAAAACATCGGTGCCCGCCGCCTCCACACGGTGATGGAGCGGCTGCTCGAGGATATCTCCTTCGACGCGCCCGAGATGGCGGAGCGGAGGCTGGTGATCGACGCCGACTACGTCCGCGGCCAGCTGGGCGA
>RFIO01000273.1 GCA_003695205.1 Deltaproteobacteria bacterium | reverse complement strand
GCAGGCGGTTGCCGGCCAGCGGGTCGCCCTCAACCTGGCCGGTCTCGACCGGGACAAGGTGCCGCGCGGCTCGGTCATCGCCACGCCGGGCATCTTCGGCCAGACCATCCGCTTCGACGCCCGGCTCAACCTGCTGCCAGAGGCACCCCGGCCACTGCGCTTCCGCGATCCGGTGCACCTGATGCTCGGCACCGCCCGCGCGGTCGGGATTGTCGCCCTGCTCGACCGGGACGTGCTGCGCCCCGGCGAGAGCGCCATGGTCCAGGTTCACCTCGACCGGCCCATGGTCGCGCACCGGCTCGACCGCTTCATCATCCGTTCCTATTCCCCGGTGACCACCATAGGCGGCGGCGTGGTGGTCGACGCCAACCCGAACCGTCACAAGCGGTTCCGCAGCGAGGTGATCAATGCCCTGGAGGAGCTCGAATCGGGGGAACGGTCCTTCCTGCTGCAGAAGGTGCAGGAACTCGAGTGCGCCGGTATCCGGGAGCTGGAGCAGAGTTCCGGGCTCGGGCGCGACCGCATCGGCGATCACCTCGAGGCCCTCGAACAGGCCGGCATGGTACGAAACCTGGCGGACCAGTGGCTGCCGACCCAGACCATAACCCTCTGGCAGGCGCAGCTGGTCGAGGCGGTCGAACGGTTCCACAGGGACGAGCCACTGCAGCCCGGGCTTCCCCGGGCGGCGCTCAAAGGGGTTCTGCCCGGCAAGCTCCGGCAGAAGTCCTTCGACATGCTTGTCGCCGACCTGCTGGCGTCAGGGGAGCTGGAAGGGGAGGGAGACCTGGTGCGGCGGCCCGGCTTCACGGTGCGCATCGATCCCAAACTGCAGGAGCGGCTCGACCGGGTCGAGGAGCTGTTCCGGCGCGAGGGGGCGCAGGCCAAGAACCACCGGGAGATGGCAGGCAAGCTCGGCATGAGCCTTGAGCAGATCAACCCCCTGCTGCAGCTGCTGTTCGACCAGGGGAAGCTGGTGCGGCTCAACAGCGAGAATTCTTTGCACCGGCAGACCTACGAGCAGGCCCTTGACCTGCTTCGCCGCCACTTTGCGTCCCACGAAACCATCAGTCTGGCCGAATTTCGCGACCAGTTCGGTTCGGCGCGCAAGCTGGTGCAGGCGCTGCTCGAATACTGGGACGGGCTCAAGTATACCCTGCGGCGCGAGGATGTCCGGGTCGCCTGGAAACTGCCGGGAAAAACTGAATCATAAAAAGATATTTTCTGTTGTTCCGCATGAACGCACGTGCGGAAAGACGGGATACCTGCCATGACCTTCAGCTGCAAGAATTTCGACCACGACAGCGGCTGCTGCCGCAAGTTGGGCGGGGAGTGCATTCCCGGCCGGCCGGGCTGCGTTCTCGACGGCCAGGTGGTTCTTTCCGACGAACTGAAGGAGCGCCTGCGCCAGTTCGAGCGGCAAAAAGACGACAAGGTCGAGGACTGATGGTCTGGCTGCGGCGTCTGCCTCTTCTTCCCCTGGCCCTGCTGGCCCTGGCCGCCGGCCTGGCTCCCTTCAGTCCGCAGCCGCACCTCGTTGAAAAGGTGCGCCTGCTGCTGTCAGGTCAACTCCACCGGCCCATCGATATCTTCGACCTCGTCTTTCACGCCCTGCCGGTTCTGCTC
>RFIO01000272.1 GCA_003695205.1 Deltaproteobacteria bacterium | reverse complement strand
GACCTGCACCAGAGCGTCAAAAGGAGCGGTGTGTTCGCTCAGTCCCTCCCCTTCGTCGAAGGCAAACAGGGTCACGGTACCGGTCTCTTTCTTGATGATGGTGCGACTGACCACGGCGCCGGCCTGGTAGTCGAGCAGTCCGTTGAGGTCGAGGGTACGGCCGAGCAGTTCGTTGGCGTCACTCATGGTGTTTTTCTCCTTTGTTGCGGTTGTCATGTTGACTGCAATCATAGCGCACAACACAGATCTGTTCCTTGCCGCAAGTCAAAAGAAGCCGATTCAGCTTCGGGTCGCTTTATGCTAACCTGCGGCCGTCTGATGCCATGAGATTGCTGTCGCGCCATATCTTCCTGCTCGCCGCTCTGACGGCGCTGATGCTGTTCGGATGCGTTCAGCCACGGAACGCCCCGACACCCCGTCCACCGGCACAGGAACCGGCTCCGGTCCCGGTCGACCCGATCGGCGACCTGCTGCAGCGCCTGCCCGCGGCGCCCGCCCAACCGCCCGCGGCGCCCACGCCAACAGCCAAACTGGACCGCATGGGTTTTGCAACCCAGGTCGGTGCCTTCGAACGGCTGGACAATGCCGTGCGCCTGCAGGAAAAACTGCAGCGCCTGGGCATCGATGCCTACTATTTCCGCCACGAGTCGGGCCTGTACAAGGTGCGCTTCGGCAACCACGCAAGCTACCGGGCCGCCCGAACTGAAGCAGAGCGCCTGCAGGCCCGCGGTCTGATCGGCCGATTCTTCATCGTCATTCCCGAAGACTACGCCGCCAGCCGCATCGCCCGCACGGGCAAGGGCGACCTGCGTGACGAGCTGGTCAAAACCGCGCGCCGGTTTCTCGGGGTCCCCTACCGCTGGGGCGGCGAAGATCGAAAAAACGGCTTCGACTGCAGTGGCCTGACCATGGTCTGCTACCGTCTCAACGGCCTGAACCTGCCGCGCAACTCGCGCATGCAGTACCGGACCGGCAAACCGGTCGGAAGACAATCCCTGCGCAAGGGCGACCTGGTCTTCTTCGCCACCCACGGCGGCCGCCGCGTCACTCACGTCGGCATGTACGCCGGCCGCGGCAAATTCATCCACGCCCCCCGCACCGGAAAGACCGTGCGTTACGCCAACCTGAACAGTTCCTACTGGAAAAAGGTCTACGTCGGCGCGAGGACCTACCTGTGAACGAGACCGGGAAGAGACGCCGAGCCGGCCTGACGGCGATCTGCGTCGCCCATTTTCTCATGCCCTTCATGATGAGTGCCGTCGGCGTCGCCCTGCCGACCATCGGCCGAGAGCTGCAGGCCAGCGCCCTGCAGCTCGGCCTGGTTGAAACCGTTTATGTGCTGTCAGCCTCCATCTTTCTGCTGGCCATGGGTCGACTGGGCGATATTCACGGCCGGCGACGCATCTTCCTTACCGGGCTGCTGCTGTTCGCCGCTTTCGGTGGTATCCTGGCACTGGTCCCGTCAATCGAGCTGCTGATCGTGCTGCGCTTCTTTCAGGGGATGGGAGGATCGATGGTGATGGCGACCAGCTTCGCCATCGTGGTCGCCAGCTTCCCACCGCAGCAGCGCGGGCGCGCCCTCGGCATCGCTGTGGCGGCGGTCTATGCCGGTATCTCCTGCGGTCCCTTCATCGGCGGCTGGCTGGTCAGCCTGGCTGGGTGGCGCACCCTGTTCCTGCTTTGTGTCCCCATGGGGCTGATCGCCTTTGCCGTGGCGCGCGCCTGCCTGAAGGATGAATGGGCCGAAGCCCGGGGCGAGCCCTTTGATCTGCGCGGCAGCCTGGTCTATGCCGCCTCGGTGCTGCTGATCGTCATCGGGGCTTCCAGCCTCGACCTCGGCTGGCCCGGCTGGATCTGTCTGGCGACCGGGACAGCCGGCATCGTCCTGTTCGTCCTGCTGGAGCGCCGTATCCGACACCCGGTCCTCGACATCCGCCTGCTGACCGGCAACCGGGTCTTCGCCTGCTCCAACCTCGCCGCCCTGCTGAACTACGCCGCCACCTTCGGCGTCACCTTCTTCCTCAGTCTCTACCTGCAGGTGGTCAAGGGGATGTCACCGCACCAGGCTGGGACGATACTGATTGTCCAGCCGATCACCCAGGCCCTTCTGTCGCCGGTCTGTGGCCGGATCGCCGACCGCTGGTCGGCCGCCTGGGTCGCCACATGCGGCATGGCCCTGTGCGCCCTGGGGCTGGGACTCATGGCCGGACTGGGGACCGACAGCAGCATGGCGCGGGTGCTGGCCCTGCTGCTTCTGCTCGGACTCGGCTTCGCCCTCTTCTCCTCGCCCAATATCAGCGTCATCATGGGAAGCGTTGCGCCCAGGCACCTCGGCGTCGCTTCCGGCCTGAACTCGACCATGCGCACCCTGGGAATGATGACCGGCATGACCATCATCACCCTGGTTTTCTCCCTGAAGATGGCGGGGCAACCGGTCAGCGCAACCACAACCGGCCCCTTTCTGGCCAGCCTGCGCCTGTCGCTGCTCGTCTTCAGCGCTCTTTCGCTGCTGGGAATTCTGCTGTCGATGGGAAGGGTGCGACCGCTTCGGGACAATCAGGCGGACCGGACATCAACGCCGTGATTCCTCCCGGTCGCGCTCGCGACGGGACTGGACCGATACCCGTACAACCGGACAGGCGCGTCGACCGCAGCCCGGGCAATGAACAGGGGTCTCTTCCGAACGGGTCTGCCGCACGAAGGTGGTGCCGCAGCAGCTGAATTCGGTCCAGGGCATGGCATCCTCCCGACCGTCCTGCGTTCCGAACGGTCTTGATGATTTCACTGCATCACAATCGCCCTGCCGGTGTCAACGAGGATAAGGGCAACAGCTCAACCGGATGTGCTAAGCTGAATACCAGAGTGCGCAAAAGACGGAGTCGCCATGGAACAATCCCCCTGGCTGTGCCACATCTGCAACCACAAGGGCAAGGGCGAGAGCAGCATCTGCGATATCTGCTACCAGGTCACCTGCCCCGAGCACCTTGCGCCGGTTGCCGCACAGGACGAGGAGTCGGGGCTTCTGGTCCTGCGCCGGGTCTGTCCCCACTGCCGAACCCTCGACCGACATTGACTTGTCGCCGGTCTCATCTACCCTTGAAAACAGAGGCCTTATCCACATCCACCACGGAGGAAACCATGACCGCTACGACCGACCTGTTCCGGGACGGCCTGCTCAAGGGCCTGGCCGAAGACGAAGCCGAGGCCTTTGTCAGCCACTGTCGGCAACGAGAGTGTGCCGAAGGCACCCGGCTTTTCGAGGAGATGACCGAAGCCCAGAGCCTCTTTCTGATTCTTGATGGTGGGATTGACCTGACCTTCCGGCTGCCGAGCGACAAGGGCGAGGCGATTCTGGCCAGCCGCAGGCCAGGAGACGCCGTCGGCTGGTCGACCCTGGTGCCCCCCTATCGCTATCGTTTTTCGGGTGTCTGCCAGCAAAAGACAAAACTGCTGCAGATCGACAGGCCTGAACTTCTCGCACTGATCCAGGCCAACTACCACCTCGGCTATCTGCTGATGCGCAACATCGCCGTTATGACTGGTGAAAGACTGGTGCGCATGCAGGAGAAGGTCGCCCAGTTGCTCGGCAACGAGGCGGTCAACGGCTGGTAGGCAGAATCAGTCCTTTCGGCGGGACAGGTTGCGGATGGCCAGATAGTTGACCAGCAGGATGCCGGCGACAACGATCAGGGCGCCGATGCCGAGCTGTCCGGTAAAGCCGTTGCGCAGACGATCGACCAGGTAGATGCCGAAAAAGGTGAAGGAGATGACCGCCGAAGCCGCCTCGGACCACGGCGCCCGGCTGCGCCAGGCGGCGCTCAGGGCATAGATGTTCACCAGACCGTAGCCGCCCGCGGCGTAGGCGTAGGGATCCCCCATCACGCCATGACCTCCGACAAAGGCAACAACAGCCTGGAAGACAAAGAAAAAGGATGTCAGCAGGCTGAACAGGGCAAACCCACCGGCCAGAATGGCCTCCTGTCGCGTCATGTCACTCTCCCCCAATGATCCGGCCGGGCAGGCATCGCGCACGCCCTACTGCCGGACCAGTCTGAAATTGTCGATATCCGCTTCGAAATCGCTGCGAAACGGATTGATGTCGAGGCCGCCACGCCGGGTGTAACGCGCCAGCACCGTCAGAGCCTGCGGCCGGCAGTGCCGCCGCAGATCGGCAAAGATGCGTTCAACGCACTGTTCGTGGAACTCGTTGTGCTGCCTGAAGGAAACCAGGTAGCGCAGCAGCGCCTCAGTGTCGATTTCCGGCCCCCGGTAACGGATCAGCACGCTGGCCCAGTCCGGCTGACCGGTGACCAGGCAGTTGCTCTTGAGCAGATGACTGTGCAGTTCGCGCTCAACCACCCGGTCGGAGGTGGCCCCGGCGAGCAGGCCGGCATCTAGACTGTAGCAGTCGATATCGATGTCGATGTCATCGATACATTCTCCTGGCAGTCTCCTCAGAGCAAAGGGCCCTTCGGCATCCGGCGGGAACAGCTCGACGCCGACCGCGCCGTCTGCCGCTTTGCCAAGGTCGGCCGCGATGGTCTGGCGCACCTGCTCCATCGAATCAAAACGGCTCTGGTTGAAGGAGTTGAGGTAGAGCTTGAGCGACTTCGATTCGACCAGGTTGCGGCTGCTGCAGTCGAAACGAAGCAACCCGAGGGCGACGACCGGCTTGCCACGCCGGTTCAGCCAGGACAGCTCCCAGGCGTTCCAGAGATCAAAACCTCCGAAGGGAAGAGCTTCATCCAGGCCGATCTCCCGCCGCTTGAGCAGGCGCGGCACGGCGCGCAGCTGGCCGGGATCGTAGTGGTCCGGGTAGACCGTTGTCTGTCCGAGAGGAAGTTGCAGATCATCCATGGTCGCCATTGTCGCCCGTGGGCCCGGGCAAATTCAAGCACTAACCTTGATCGAGCAATTCAGCGCCGCTCGAGCCAGAGCCTGGCGGCGGTTTCGCTTCGGCTGACGTAGACCGGCAGCTGCCGGTTGTCGAAAATCATCTGCAGCAGCTCCAGGTCGACATTGCCGGTTTCGCGGAAAACCAGAGCTGTCGGCAGATAGGGATTGCCAGCCAGCTCGGCCCACTGGGTCCCCAGGGCGTAGAAGGCCATGGAACTGATGGCCAGGTCCCGGCCGGCGATGAAGACCAGCAGTTTTCCGGCGCCGCAGTTCCGCACCTCGGCAAAAATGGTTTCGAAGTCAAAGACAACCCGGCGGGCCCGGAACAGGGACGGTTCGAAATGAACTTCGAGCAGGGGAGCAAAATAGTGAAACCGTAAAGACTTCAACGGTCGGCGTCCTCCATGACGAAATGTCACTCTACAGGATGGATGGCAAAAGCCCCAAGCCTTTTTCGAT
>RFIO01000271.1 GCA_003695205.1 Deltaproteobacteria bacterium | reverse complement strand
TCACCGGCCGATGACCTGCACCTGGACCTTGCGCCGGCGCGGGCCGTCGAATTCGCAGAAGTAGATGCCCTGCCAGGTTCCCAGCACCGGCGCGCCGTTCTCGACGATGACGGTTTCGCTGGCGCCGACAAGGCTGCTTTTCAGGTGCGCCGCGCTGTTGCCCTCCAGGTGGCGATAGCCGTCCTCGAAGGGAACGATCTTGTTCAGTTCCATCACCAGATCACGCGCCACGTCCGGATCGGCGTTTTCGTTGATGGTAACCGCGGCGGTGGTGTGCGGGGTACAGATGACGGCGATGCCGCTTTCGATGCCGGACCGGCGCACCGCCCCGCATACTTCGGAGGTGATGTCGATCATTTCCACGCGGCTGCGGCTTTCGATCTGCAGCTGAATCATCGGGCGAAATCCTTCATGGCGGCAAAGAGCGGACGCAGGGCGCGCGGGTGATAGAGCAGACTGTTGTGGCCGATCCAGTCCAGGATCTCTTCCTCGCACCCCTCAAGCCGTCCGAGACTCCAGGGCAGGACCATGTTGTCCTGTGCGCTGATGATGTTGACCAGGCGCACTCCTTCAGGCATGGCTGCCTCGCTGAGGCCGCGCATGAACTCGCTTTCCGGCAGCAGATGCCTTGCCAGCGGGCTGACGGCGAAGGGGGCAAGTTTGGAACCGCTGTTCGGCGCGCCGAGCAGGACCGCCAGCGCCACGCGTGAGGCTCCACCACGGCGCTGGATGTAGTTGCGCGCCAGCACGGCTCCCATCGAGTGCCCGATCAGAATCACCTGGTCGGCGCCGGCTTCCAGGCGCAGGCTGTCGACCTTCTTGGCAATCATTTCAGTCAGGATTTCGATGTCGTGCCAGGCCGACAGGTTGAGACTGTAGATGTCGCGCCAGCCGGCCAGGCGCAGGCGCAGTTGCAGCCACCACCAGCAGGCACGGTTGTGAAACAGGCCGTGCAGCAGCAGGACCGGAGGGCGATTGGTCCGGCGCTGCCGGGTCTGGCCGGTCGGCAGCCAGCCGAGCGGATGCAGCAGCAGGGTCACGAACATGGCGACCGCCTCGCTGATGATCAGCCAGAGAGCGCGCAACAGTTTGCCGGGACGGAAGCGGGTCTCCATCAGGGACGGGTCGAGATTGGCCGATTCGTACCAGGCGATGGCGCAGCTGAGCAGCGAGGCGAGCAGGCAGAGGCCGAAAAGCCATTGCAAAAGGATACAGACGATCCCCATTGTTCCTCCTGGTTGACGGGATGGAGATGAAGTATGGCATGCGCCATGACAGTGGTCAATCCGCTCTCGGGCCGGTACGGGCCTCCGGATGCGCGCGCTTTGTGCTAGACTGGCGGACAATGAAGAGCGAACTTGACAGATTCCTGCGCCACCTGGAGATAGAACGCAATCTGTCGCCGCATACGCGCGCCGCCTATCGCCGTGATCTGCTCGAATGCTTCCGCATGGTGCGCGAGGACCTTGGCCTGGAAGAGGGCGAGGTTCTGACACCCGAACGGTTTGACCGTGTCGTGCTGCGACGCTGGCTGGCCAGGCTGCACGGCCGCAATGGCAAGACGACCATGGCACGCAAGCTGGCTTCGCTCAGGAGTTTTTTTCGCTACCTGGTGCGTGAGGGGGACCTGGCCGCCAACCCGGGGGAACTGGTTTCGACGCCGCGTCTTGACCGATATCTGCCGGCGACCCTGACCGTCGACGAAATGTTTGCCCTGCTTGACCGGCGGACAAGGGATGATCTTTTGGGGTTGCGAGACGACGCCATGTTCGAGCTGCTCTACTCCAGCGGTCTGCGCGTGGGGGAGCTGGTCGGTCTCGATATCGGCTCCGTCGATTTTGACCAGGGGCTCGTTCGTGTGCTGGGCAAGGGTGGCAAGGAGCGTATCGTTCCGGTCGGAACCATGGCTCTGGACCGCCTGCGCAGCTACCTCGATCTGCGCGGCGAGGGCCAACCGGGAGATCCGCTCTTTGTCAACGCCCGTGGCGGCCGCCTGACGGCCCGCAGTGTCCAGCGGCAGCTGAAGCAACGCCTGCTGCAGGCCCACCTGTTGCGCGATGCCTCGCCGCACGCCCTGCGTCACTCCTTTGCCACCCACCTGCTTGATTCCGGAGCTGACCTGCGCGCCATCCAGGAACTGCTCGGCCATGCTTCCCTGTCGACCACCCAGAAGTACACCCAGGTTTCCATCGACCATCTGACCAAAGTCTACGACCAGGCCCATCCCCGCAGCCGCAAGCGCAAGTAAAGGGCCATGCCGGGGGGCGGGACTGGATGTTCTGAAAGCTGACCAAAATTGTCTCAAATTTTTCTTGACAGGCGGGAATGGCAGAGTAAAATAGTCAGAAATTTTGGCAGAACGCCTTCATAAAAAAACACAAAGGAGAACGAAACATGAGCGTACTGGTTGGAAAGCAGGCCCCCGACTTCACTGCCAACGCCGTCATGCCGGACGGCTCGATCAAGGGTGATTTCACCCTGTCCGATTATCGCGGCAAATACGTCGTCCTCTTTTTCTATCCGCTCGATTTCACTTTCGTCTGCCCGACGGAGCTGATCGCCTTTTCCAAGCGAATCAAGGAATTCGAGGAGCGCAACGTCCAGGTCATCGGCTGCTCCATCGACAGCCAGTTCACCCATATTGCCTGGCGCAACACCCCGGTCGACGAGGGTGGTATCGGCGAGGTGACCTATCCGCTGGTTGCCGACGTCAAGCACGAGATCTGCCGTGCCTACGATGTCGAATTCGAGGCCGGCGGGGTCGCTTTCCGCGGTTCCTTCCTGATCGACAAGGACGGTGTCGTGCGCCATCAGGTCGTCAACGACCTGCCCCTGGGCCGCAACGTCGACGAGATGCTGCGTATGGTCGACGCCCTGCAGTTCACCGAGCAGTACGGCGAAGTCTGCCCGGCCGGCTGGCAGAAGGGTGAGGAAGGCATGAAACCCGATTCGGGTGGCGTTGCCTCCTACCTGGCCAAGAACGCCGAGAAACTCTGAATCAGCAAGCCCATCTCTCCGTAGGGGCGTCCGCATACGGGCGCCCCATTTTTTTGATGGGCGGTCTTTTTCCGCCAGCTCTGCGTTAGATCGCTCTTCACTTGTGCGACGTAGCTTCCAGCTACGCCTTACGCGTTCAATCGCGATCTGCCTTGATCTGACGAAAAAATCCTCGCCCCTGAGGCGGGGAAGGCAG
>RFIO01000270.1 GCA_003695205.1 Deltaproteobacteria bacterium | reverse complement strand
GACCTTTGGCTCCGGAGGCCAACGCTCTATCCAGCTGAGCTACGGGCGCGCAGGTGAACGGACTGCCTTATATAGCCCAAAGCACCGGCAAATGCAACGGGAAAAAGGGCAGAATGGCTGTGCTGTCGCGGGCACGTCTGTTTCCTGCTATAATCGCCCGACTACAACCTGGGAGACGGCCCCATGCGCGCCCTGACCATCCTTCTTCTGCTGCTGACACTTGCCGTTCCGGCCGGTGCCGGTGAACTGTACGGCCCCCGGCGCATCGCCGATGGCGTCTTCGCCCTGCTGGCCAAGCCCGGGACCGAGGCGACCGCCAACGCCCTGCTGGTGGCCGGCGACCACGGAGCGGTCATTGTAGGTGAGCACTTCACCGCCCGCAGTATCGAGGGGCTGCTTCAGGCGACCGCCGAGGTGACCGACCAGCCGGTGCGCCAGATGGTCCTGGTGCACCACCATCGTGGCTACACCCATGTCGATTTCGACTTTCCGCCAGGCATCGAGGTCATCACCGGCTGGCAGAGCTGGCAGGCCCTCGCCTCCGAGGCGCGCCAGGTCGATTTTCCCGTCTTCTTCTTCCGGGAGGGTCTGACCCTGCGCCTGGGCGGGCGCACCCTGGTGCTGAGCAACCTCGGTCCGGCGCATACCAATGGTGACCTGGTGGCCTTTATCCCGGAGACCAAAACCCTCTACTGCGGCGATCTCTTCTATCCCGCCAGCGTCGGCTACCTGGCCGAAGGCTTCATGCAGGAGTGGGTGCTGGCGCTGGAGTTCCTGCAGTCTCTGGAGGCGGACAGGATCGTCGCCGGCACCGGTCCGGTGAGCGACGGCCGCGCCCTGGCCGACTTTACGACCTTCTTCCGTGCCTTTCTGACCGAAGTGATCCGCCACCTCGAAGCGGGGCACAGCCTGCGCCAGACACTCAATGACTTCCACATGGCGGAGTGGCGCCACCGGCAGGACTATGACCGTTACATGGCCGCCAACATCGAACATGCCTACAACCAGCTGAAAAACTCCATCTCGCCGAAAAAATGAAACGAAAAAGGGCCGGTCACCGCACCGCGGAACCGGCCCTTTTTCGTTGTAAGCAGCATGCAGGCTCAGTCGGCCTTTTCCTGCTCCTCGTAGGTACGCCGCAGCAGCAGCGCCAGGATGCCGGCGACCACCAGCAGCACGACGGCAATGCCGCCCCAGATTTTTCGCTGGCCCAGCTCAGATTTGATTCCGGCGACCTGGACCTCGACCTTCTCCAGGTCGGCCTGTACCGCGGCCGTCCCTTCGTGCACCTTGTCGACATCAACGCTATGGAACAGGCGATGGAAACTGTTGCGGGCCGAAAAGACCTTGCCGCGCATCGCCTTGACCGCGATACCAACCCGGTGCAGGCCGTCCAGCTCCTTTTCCAGCTCAGCAATGATGCCATCGGTCGTTTCCAGGGCATCGCGGATGCGCGCCGCCCGCTCGTAGCTGTGGCAACGGGTGCAGTCCTTGTCGTTGATCAGGGCGAGCGAGGCACGTTTGACGGCATGGTTGCCATGGCAGGTGACGCACTGCGGGCCGCCTTTGCCCAGCGCCTTGCCGTGCTTGCTGTCGCCGTAGTCCTGGCGCACACCGATGTGACAGCGGCCACAGAAATCGGGAATGGCATTGGGCTCGGGCGCTCCGATAAAGCCACGCTCGGGGCTCATGGCCATGGCGAAGTCGGTCGGGTCACCACCGTGGCAGTCGTGGCAGGAGATGCCGTTTTCACTGTGAACGCTGCCGCCCCAATCCTTGACCGGCGCCCCCAGATGCCCCGGCAGGCCGGCATGACACTGCTGACAGACGGTCTGGGCCTGAGGCGCCGCTGACACAGGTGCCTCCTCGGCCAGAACTGCCCCAGCGCCGAAAACCGCCAGCATCAGGCTGGCAAGACAGAGGATGATCGTTCTCATGAGTAGTGCCCCCAGATGGAAATGGCGACCAGCAGCAGCAGGCCGACCACGTAGCAGGTCACAAAGAAGGGTCGCCTAGCCGGACGGCGCTCCTCGCCCCGGTCGATGAACGGCAGCAGCGCCAGGAAGGTCATCAGCGCCCCTTGGGCCGCCAGGCCGAGAAACTTGCTCGGGAAGATCTTCAGGGTCTGGTAGGCCCAGAGAAAATACCACTCCGGCTTGATATGTTCCGGCGTGGTAAAAGGATCCGCCGGTTCCAGGGCATCGAGCGGGATGAAGATCTGCGGGGCGAAGAAGGTCACGGCGACCAGAACAGCGAGAAAGAAGGCGACGATCCCCATTTCCTCGGCGGTGTAGTTGGGGAAGAAGGGAATGCCGTCCGGATGCTTCTCGTGGCCGTAGACAGCCCCCACCCTGGCCGGGCGGGCGTCCTTGCCGAAGGGAGGCACCGAGATGCCGCAGCGGCGCACGCAGAAAAGATGGAAGCCGACCAGGCCCATGAGCGCGCCGGGCAGCACCACCACGTGCAGGGCGAAGAAACGGCCGAGGGTCTGGGCGCCGACCGAGGGGGAGCCGCGCAAAAATTCAACCAGCTTCGGTCCGATCACCGGCACGGCTCCGGCGGCGTCGGTCGCCACCGTGGTGGCCCAGAAGGAGAGCTGGCTCCAGGGAAGCAGGTAGCCGGTCAGGCACAGGGCCAGACCGAGGTTGAAGAGGATGAAACCGGAGAGCCAGGTCAGCTCGCGCGGCTTCTTGTACGAGCCCATGAACAGCACCGAGAGCATGTGCAGAAGCAGCACCACGATGATGAGGTTGCTGCCGACGGCGTGCAGGTTGCGGATCAGCCAGCCGTAGGGGACCTCGTTGACGATCCGCTCGACGCTGGTGAAGGCCTTTTCGGTGTCGGGTACATAGTGGATCAACAGCAGGATGCCGGTAAGAAACTGCAGTCCGAACAGCACCAGCAGCACAGTGCCGAGGGCGTACCAGGCATTGATGTTGCGCGGCACCAGGTAGCCGGTGGTGTTCTGCTCCCAGAGGTCGCGCACCCCGAGGCGAACGTCGAGCCAGTCGATGGCTTTGCGAATCATGTCTGCCTCCTAGCCGATGACG
>RFIO01000269.1 GCA_003695205.1 Deltaproteobacteria bacterium | reverse complement strand
CCTGTACCGGGACGGTATCCTCCCGCAGGCCGAGCAGGCCTACCGGGCGGCGCTCGCCGCCTACCAGGTCGGCAAGGTCGAGGTGCTGACGCCGCTCGACGCGCTGATGAAGCTCTATCGCTACCAGATCGACTACCACCGCAGTGTCAGCGACTACCTGGCAAGCCTGTCCCGGCTGGAAGCCGAAACGGCCCTGGGCCCGGGCGTCGTCCGCGAACAGGATAACTGATCCGTCAAGCACTCACTCCGGCAAGGATTGACCGAACCATGAAACGACTTTTTCGCCTTCACATTCCATTCCGCTTCGCCACCTCTCTGGCCGTTGTCGCGGCCGTGGCGACCCTGGGCGGCGGCCTGATGCTGGTGCAGTACTGTGCCGAGCGCATGCAGCTGCCTCTGTTCGAGGTTGTCGGCAGGGCCCATGCCGGCGACACCAAGTACACCTGCGGCATGCATCCGATGGTCATCGTCGACGAGCCGGGGACCTGTCCGATCTGTGGCATGGACCTTATTCCCCTCAAACAGGGGACGGCCGGTGGCGATACAGGTGCGAAGAAGGAGCGCAAGATCAAGTACTGGGTCGCCCCCATGGATCCGACCTACATCCGCGACGAGCCGGGCAAGTCACCCATGGGCATGGACCTGGTACCGGTCTACGAGGACGAGGCGACCGGCGGATCGGTCATCAGCATCGACCCGGTCACCATCCAGAATATGGGGGTGCGCACCACTAAGGTGGAGCGACGCTACATGCATCGGACGGTGCGCACGGTCGGTCTGGTGACCTACCAGGAGCCGCGCCAGTACTCGGTCAACAGCAAGATCGACGGCTGGATCGAAAAGCTCCATGTCGCCGAAAACGGCCAGAAGGTGAAAAAGGGGCAGGCCCTGCTGGAAATCTACAGCCCTGACCTGGTCAGCGCCCAGGAGGAGTTCCTGCTGGCCCTGGAAAACCGGGATCGTCTGGCTGATTCTCCCTTCCCGGAGATTTCCGAAGGGGCGAAAAGTCTGCTTGAAGCCTCACGTCGCCGCTTG
>RFIO01000268.1 GCA_003695205.1 Deltaproteobacteria bacterium | reverse complement strand
TTGTCGTGGTCCTCTCCCTGTTCGAACGGCGTGCGCCGGGGCTGTATCACAACACCGCCGTCGTCATCGAACGGGACGGCTCCATTGCCGGGCGCTATCGCAAGATGCACATTCCGGACGATCCGGGCTTCTACGAGAAATTCCACTTTACCCCGGGCGATCTCGGTTTTGAGCCGATCGACACCTCGGTGGGGCGGTTAGGGGTGCTGGTCTGCTGGGACCAGTGGTATCCAGAGGCGGCGCGCCTGATGGCCCTGGCCGGCGCCGAACTGCTCATCTACCCCACCGCCATCGGCTGGGACGCGCGCGACGATCAGGCGGAAAAGACCCGTCAGCTGCAGGCATGGATCACCGTCCAGCGCGGCCACGCCGTCGCCAACGGTCTGCCGCTGGTCGCGGTCAACCGCGTCGGCCACGAGCCGGACCCGGCCGGGCAGACTCCGGGCATCGATTTCTGGGGTCACAGCTTCGCCTGCGGGCCTCAGGGGGAGATTCTGTCGGGGGGGAATACCGTTGAGAAGGACCTGCTGGTGGAGATCGACCTGGAACGTTCCGAGCAGGTGCGACGCATCTGGCCTTTCCTGCGCGACCGCCGTATCGACGCCTACGGCGATCTGCTCAGGCGCTATCGCGACCAATAGTCCGGTCTAGCCAACCGCTGTCGCCTGTTCCGGGGCGCAGAACTTGTCCTCGAGAGCGATTTCCAGCTGCGCCAGCACCGTCTCCTTCAGCCCCAGGCGCATGGCCGCGGGGGTGGTTGCCAGAACCTGCTCCGGATGGTGCGTCAACGCCAGCCCGAGCTTGCGGGTGGTCATATCCGCCAGCTGCACCAGGCTGATGAGGGCCGAATCGACCGGCGGGTCATCATGATGGTGGTAGCGCACCACCTCGGCGTATTCCTCGGGCAGCCCCCAGTTCTGCATCAGGCGATACCCCTGCTCGACGTGCATCCCCACCAGCACTTCCATCACCAGCGCCTCTGACAGCTTGACTTTGGGATCGGACCGGCTGACCTCTTCAAGGACCTTGAGCAGAAAGAGCTGACCGATATCGTGCATCAGCCCGGCGAGAAATGCCTCCGGCATCAGCGCCTGGTAGCCAGTATGCCTGGCGAGCCAATAGGAACCCATGGCGGTGGCCAGGGCATGCTTCCAGAGTTTTTCCATCAGCAGCTGCAGCCCGCGTATGCGGCTTTTGTACAGCCCCCTCTGCGTCACCTGAACGGTCAGGCGCAACACCTCCCTGGCGCCGAGCCGCACCATGGCGTCACGAATGGTCACCACCTTCTTCAGGCCGCTGTAGAAGCTGGAGTTGGCTTCCCTGAGCACTTCGCTTGCCAGCGCCTGGTCCCTGTTGATCAGGGCGGCGCACTTATCGATATCGAAATCGTCCTGCCGCAACGCCCGCTGCAGCTGAAGCGCCGTCTTGTTGAAGACCGGCAGCTGCAGATCCTGGGCCTGCAGCGCCTTCTGTACCCGGCTGACGAGAGAATCGGCACTCATTTCGCTTCTCCCAGCATACGTTTGAGTTCCGTCAGGCTGCGCGGTTTTCCGAGCCGCGGCAGATGGCGCATGACCTCCTGGAGTGAGACCTGGCCTCTGGCGGCCTTGACCAGGCCATCCTCGAACAAGGTCACCAGGCCGCTGGTTTCGACGCTGATACGCCGGATTTCATAAGAGGTCTTGCGCTGGAGGATGGCATCCTTGACCTGTTCGTTGAGGACCAGCAGCTCGAAAATCCCTACCCGACCGCGATGGCCGGTGAACCGGCAACGCGGACAGCCCTTCCCCGCCAGAAATTCGGCGCCGGCCAGATCCTCGGGCCGGTAGCCGAGACGCCGCAGTTCCACCGGCCTCACAACATGCGGCTCGGCGCATTCGGGACAGACTTTGCGCAACAGCCGCTGGGCCAGCACGCAGACGACGGTCGAACTGATCAGGAACGCCTCGATCTCCATGTTCATCAGGCGCAACAGGCCGCCGATGCTGTCCTCGGTGTGGAAGGTGGTCAGGACCTTGTGCCCGGTCAGGGCCGCCTGGATAGCGGTTTCGGCGGAAAAATGGTCGCGAATCTCCCCCAGGACGATAACGTCCGGGTCCTGGCGCACGATATGTCTCAGGGTTTCCTCGAAGGTGACGCCGATTTTGGAATTTATGGAGCACTGCGAGATGCCGTCGACGATGTACTCGACCGGATCCTCGGCGGTGATGATGCTGGTCTCCATGTCGTTGAGGTAGTTGACACAGCCGTACAGGGTGGTGGTCTTGCCGCTGCCGGTCGGGCCGGTGACGATCAGCACGCCGCTGGGCAGATCCAGGGCGTCGTAACGGAAGCGCTCGAGCATCTTCGGCGCCATGCCGATATCCTTCAGATCAAGCAGCTCACCCTTCTGGTTGAGCAGGCGCAGCACCACCTTTTCACCATAAATGGTGACGTAGAAGGAAACGCGCAGATCGAGGGTCCGGCCCGTACTAGGACTCTCAAACAGGATTCGGCCGTCCTGGTGCCGCCTTTTTTCGGCGATATCGGCCCTGGCCATCACCTTCAGGCGGCTGACCATCGGCGCGGCGATATCAAGGCTGTAAGTCTGGTACTGCAGCAGCACCCCGTCACAGCGGAAGCGAACCCGCAGCCGGTCCTTCATCGGCTCGATGTGGATGTCACTGGCCTTCTGGGCCACGGCCTCATCGAGAAGCTTGTTGATCAGGCCGATAATGGTGCGGTCATCGCAGGCAACGCTGCCGGCACTGCGCACCCTTTCAAAACGCTCAATCCAGCCGGCAATGCCACGAGCCGATGCGATGGCCGGTTTGAAACTGCTGCCGAACAGTTCGCGAGCAGCCTTCAGGTCGTCCTGGTCCGAGGGATCAACAAAGGCAACCAGCACCCCGTCCTCTTCCTGCCTGACCGGAACGAACTTGTGCTTCTGATAGAACTTGACAGGCGCGCGGGAAAGAAGCGCCCGATCGAAGGCTTCACTATCGAGGTCAACTGCCGGGATACCGAGCTGGTAGGCAAGCACCTCGATGAATCGGTGCTCCTCGATCAGGTGTTCATCGACGAGGATTTCACCGAGCTTCTTTCTGCCCTTCAGCTCTTTCTGCCGTGCCAGGGCGTTTTGCAGATCCTCACCGCGCAGGTAGCCGAGTTCGACCAGCAGATCGCCGACGCGCAGGCCGACGCGATCCTTCTGCATGGCGGCACGCAGACCGTCTTCCGACAGGTATTCCAGGTCGTAGAGGACCTGCAGCAGGGTTTTGGGGGTGGCAAGTTTCCCCTGCACGCGGCGGGCATACTGCAGCTGTTTGGCCGACACCAG
>RFIO01000267.1 GCA_003695205.1 Deltaproteobacteria bacterium | reverse complement strand
CCTGTGCAACAAGATCGCTGCCGGCGAGGTGGTGGAACGCCCCGCGTCGGTTGTCAAGGAACTGGTGGAAAATTCCCTGGACGCCGGCGCGGGAGAAATCAGCATCGAAATCGAAAAGGGCGGCCGCAAGCTCATCCGCATTACCGATGATGGTTGCGGCATGGGCAAGGAAGACATCTTTCTCTGCCTGGAAAGGCACGCCACCAGCAAGATCGCCAGTGATGACGATCTGTTTCGTCTGAAAACCCTCGGTTTCCGCGGCGAGGCCCTGCCGTCCATCGCTTCGGTTGCCCGCATGTCCCTGCGTTCCCGGCCGGTCGAGGCTGATGAAGGCATGGAGCTGCTCGTCGATTGCGGCCAGATTCGACGGACCGGCAGTTGCGGCATGGCTGTGGGGACTTCGATCGAGGTTCGGGATCTGTTCTACCGGTTGCCGGCACGGCGCAAGTTCCTGCGGAGGGATGAAACAGAGCTGGCTCATATCGGCGACGTGGTCACCAAGATGGCCCTTGCGCACCCGCATGTACAGTTCCGCCTGCTGCACCAGGGGCGCCGCCTGGTCGATGTCCGTCGCAACGAAGACCTGAGAACCCGGGTGGCAGGCCTGCTCGGACGACAGGTCGCCGGACAGCTGATCGAACTCGAAAGCAGTGGTCCGGACGGGCGTGTCCATGGGCTTGTGGCCCCCCCTGAACTATCGCGCGCGACGACCGGTTCCATCTTCACATTCGTCAATGGTCGCGCCATCAGGGACAAGGTCGTGCAGCACGCTGTCATGGATGCCTACAGGACCCTGATGCCGCGGGGGCGCTACCCTGTGCTGGTCCTTTTTCTCGAACTCGACCCGTCAGAGGTCGATGTCAATGTTCATCCGACCAAGCACGAGGTTCGATTTCGGCGCCAGGGACAGGTCCACGATTTCATCACGGCCTCCCTGCGCCAGGCCCTGCGTGACTCGAGCTGGCTCGAGGTTCCCATTGAAAAAGCAGATTCGTCCGCATCCGGTGTCGAGCCTGCAGGTCACGCCTCAGCGGGAGAGCCGGCGGCGGACAGCCATCGGTCCAGTATTCAGGAATCCCTTGAACGCTACGCCAGTCGGCAGGAGCCCGGAGGCGTACGGCAGCCCTTTGTGCCCTCCACAGGGCCGGTACTGAGTCACCAGCCTGCCGAACCTGTTGGTTCACAATCGCCCGACTTTGCCGAAATGCTCCCGGAAAAGTCAGACGACGGACGGGAAGCGGCGGGATTCTTTTCCGGCCTGAGATACCTGGGGCAGTACCACGACAGTTATCTGTTGTGTCAGGATGGCGAAGATCTGGTCATCATTGACCAGCATGCCGCCCACGAGCGTATCGGATTCGAACAACTCAAGCAGGGTTGGCTGTCCGGCAGAGTTGAAAGCCAGAACCTGCTTTTTCCACCGGTCATGGAATTCCGCCGTTCCGAAACCGCGGTTGTTGAGGAACACCTGGAGAACTTCTCCCGCTTCGGGTTTGAACTGGAGCCATTCGGTGGGACTTCATGGGTTCTCAAGGCCATCCCGCAGATTCTCGCGCGCGACAATGCTGAAGCCCTTGTCCGGGATGTTGTCGATGAATTGTCCAGTCTGGGCCGAAGCAGCAGACTGGAGGACGCCGTTGACAAGGTTCTTGTAACCATGGCCTGCCACAGCATGGTGCGCGCAAACCAGTCTCTTGCCCCTGAACAGGTCCGGGCCCTTCTGGACCAGCTTGATCGTATCGATTTCAGCGCCCAATGCCCCCATGGCCGGCCGGTCATGCACCGCTTCAGCCTTGGCGAAGTCGAACGCCTGTTTCATCGAACATGAGCAAGCCGTTGCCACAATCATCAAAACCCGGCGTGGTGGTCATCTGCGGCCCGACGGCGAGCGGCAAAACCGGGCTGTGCCTGAGTCTGGCCGAGCGATTCAATTTGGAAGTTGTCTCGGCCGATTCCAGACAAGTCTTCCGGCACATGGATATCGGCACCGCCAAGCCGACTCCGCAAGAATGTGCCAGTGTTCGGCATCACCTTGTCGACATAGCCGATCCCGACGAGGAATTTACGGTCGCCCACTACGTGGAACTCGGTCGCAAGGCTGTCAGAGATATCCTGGACCGCGACTTGCTGCCCGTTATTGCGGGCGGTACCGGGCTGTATATCCAGGGGTTGACCTCCGGCCTTGCCGATGTGCCCGGTCCCGACCCGGAATTCCGGCAACGTATGCATCGCCTGGCCGATTCGCACGAGGACGATTGGTTGCATCGGCAGTTGCAGTCGGTCGACCCGGAGCTGGCGGCCCGAACCGAGCCTGCCAACAAGGTTCGCATTATCCGTGCTCTCGAGGTCTACAACGCCGCCGGCACCCCGTTGTCCGAGATTCAGCGCAGGCATGCCTTCGCCGATCGCCCCTGGCGCCTGCTCAAGTTTGGCCTCTCGCTGGAACGCCAGGAACTGGACAGGCGTATCGACCTGCGGACCGAGGCGATGTTTGCCGCCGGCCTGGTTGAGGAGGTCCGGTCGCTTCTGGGCTCAGGTCTTCCCCGCGACTGCAGGGCGCTGAAGACCATCGGATACCGGGAAGTTGTCAGACATCTCCAGGGGGACCTTTCGCTTGATGAGACGATTGAACTGGTCAAGCGCAACACCAGGCGCTACGCACGCAGACAGATGACCTGGTTTCGGCGTGATGCGGAAATAAATTGGGTTGACCCCGACCGAGAGTTTGCTAAGATGACTGAGTTGATTGCCCAATTCAATGATTCCTGAAAAGGAGTGGACATGCCCAAGACACCGTTCAATATCCAGGACCAGTATCTCAATCAGGCTCGCAAGGAAAGGGTGCGTATCGAAGTCACCATGATGTCCGGGGAGAAACTTGAAGGATTTATCAAATCCTTCGACAGCTTCTGTGTTCTGGTCGACAGTGGCGGCGATATCCTGCTCTACAAGCACGCCATTTCGTCGATCACCTCCAAGGACGGCAATTTCCGGCTGCACGGCGGCCGGGACTGATCTGGCCCCACAATCTCAAGTCATTCTGCAGGTCCCCGGTTGAAATGCGTCCGGGGGCCTGTTTGTTTTCTGGAGGAGGGCCGGCATGGCCGACAGCGATCGTTTGCGGGATCAGGGTCTTCAGGCGCTCGAACAGGGCAATGCCGATAGAGCAGCCCAGCTGCTGAAAAAGGCTTTGAGTGCCAATCCGCGGGACAATGAGGCCCGACAGCTTCTGGTTGAGGCCCTGCTCGATTTGGGCGACGAAAAGGCCGCTCTTGCACAGCTTGAGGAAGGCCTCAAAGCGGGCGCTCCGCCTGCCGAACTCTGGTTGCAGAAAGGCGACATCTATTTTGCCGCCGGGGATATTGAAACGGCCCGATCCTGCTACGAGGAGGCTGCTGGTGATGCTGAGGCGGCCGGGGACGCCTGGGCGAGTATTGCCCTGACCTGGTTTCAGCAGGAGGAATATTCCCAGGCGGAAAGCTGTTGCCGAAAGGCTCTGGAAGCCGACCCGGAATCCGTTCTGGCCTTGAACTGCCTGGGTGATGTTTGCGCCGCCCGCGGCGAGTTTGCCCAGGCCCGGGCTGCCTACGAGCAGTCGGCCGCGATTGAGCCTGAAGATCCCCAGTCCCATTACAACCTTGCCGAACTCTGTTATCAGGAGGGCGACCTGAAACAGGCGGAAACCCTGTGTCGCAGGGTTCTCGGCCTGGACCCGGAGAACTCCTTTGCCTGGCTGACTCTCGGCAATATCTACCTCGATCAGGAACAACCCCGCGAAGCCGTACACGCCTACAAAAAGTTTCTCCGTTATGACCGCGGAGAGCAGGGCGAACAGGCACGCCAGGAGGTCAAGGCGGTCATCGAGGGGCT
>RFIO01000266.1 GCA_003695205.1 Deltaproteobacteria bacterium | reverse complement strand
CCTCCCCTGGAATGACACCGCGCAGCTCGACTACCTGCAAACCGAGGTGCGTGCGGCCATGATCGAACTGATCATCGGGCAGGCCAGGCGATTCGACCTGATCCGCTTCGATGCCGCCATGACCCTGGCGAAGCGTCACTTCCAGCGGCTCTGGTACCCGCTGCCCGGCGGCGGTGCCGGTATCCCGTCGAGGGAGCGTTTCGCCCTGTCCGCCGAACAGTTCGAGGGAGCCTTTCCGGAGGAATTCTGGCGCCAGGTGGTCCAGGCGGTCGAAAAACAGGCACCACAGACCCTGCTGGTGGCTGAGGCATTCTGGATGCTCGAGGGCTTTTTCGTGCGCGATCTCGGCATGCACCGGGTCTACAACAGCGCCTTCATGCACATGCTGCGCGACGGCGACAACCGGCGTTACCGCGAGATTCTGCGCGACATTCTGGCCACGGACAGCCGCATCCTGCAGCGCTTCGTCAACTTCATGAACAATCCGGACGAGGCCACCGCGGTCGAACAGTTCGGCAAGGGAGACAAGTACTTCGCCGTGGCCGTCCTGCTCGCCACCCTCCCCGGCCTGCCCCTGTTCGGTCATGGGCAGGTTGAAGGGCTGCGGGAAAAATACGGTATGGAATTTTTACGCCCCATGCTCGACGAGCAGGCCGACGCCGGTTTCTTTCGCCATCATCAGTCCCAGATATTCCCGCTGCTGCGCCGCCGGCGCCTGTTCGCCGGCGCCGAGCACTTCCGGCTGTTCGACCTGGAAACCCCGAAAGGCATCTGCGAAGATGTCTTCGCCTTCTGCAATCGCACCGATGGCGAGTCCGCCCTGGTGCTGGTCAACAACTGCGAGCGACCGGTTCATGGTATGATCCGCCCCGGAGGAAAAGACAGTCCGACGCCGGCACAGGCCCTCGGGCTGCCGCGCGACTGCCGATGGCTGACGGCGCTGGAGCATCACCGCGGACGACGCATCTGGCTCGACGGCCGGCAGCTTGAACACCAGGGGCTTGCCATCGGCCTTGGCGGATACGACTACCGCATCCTGCTCGAATTGAGACCGGACCCCGAGGGGCCTCCGACACACGCGGCCGAGGTCATCCCCGGCGGCTGGGTCGCATTGCCGGAACACCCTGAGCCATGAACAGCGAAAAACTGACCGTCGTTTTTGCCGCATCCGAGGCGGCTCCCTTTGCCAAAACCGGCGGCCTGGCCGACGTGGTCGGCGCCCTGCCGCGCGCCCTCGCCCGACTCGGCCACCGGGTTGCCCTTCTTCTCCCATGCCACCGTATGGTGCGTGAGCGCGGCTTTTCAGCCGCCGACACCGGCCTGCGCCTGCAGGTCCCCCTGGGAGACAGAACCCTGCGGGCCGCCTTGCGTCACCTGGAGTACCAGGGCCTCGATGTCTGGCTCATCGATCTGCCCGAATTTTTTGACCGTGACGGACTGTACGGCCTTGACGGTATCGACCATGCCGACAACGGCGAACGCTACGGCTTTTTCTGCCACGCGGTGCTTCAGGCCCTGCGCGTTCTGAACCTGCGCCCCGACATCCTGCACCTGCATGACTGGCAGACCGGACTGGTCCCGCTGCTGCTTGACCGGGACAAAAACCGGGACAGCTTCTTCGCTCGCACCGGCAGCCTGCTGACCATTCACAATCTCGCCTATCAGGGCCTGTTTTCTCCGGAGCTGGTGGAAGGGCTGCACCTGCCGTCTGAACTGTTCAGCATCGACGGATTTGAATACTGGGGCAAACTCTCCTTTCTCAAGGCCGGAGTACAGT
>RFIO01000033.1 GCA_003695205.1 Deltaproteobacteria bacterium | reverse complement strand
GTTTTCAGGTCGGTACAGGCGCAGGCCAACAGGCAGAGAACCAGGGCGGAAAACCACCAGCGCAACACGGCACACCTCCTTGACGGCAGGACAGCAGGGAATGCCGGAAGGCGGGGTCGTGTGGCAGGCCGAGCCCCCCCCCTCCCGGTCGAACAATTTTAATGGGAAAAACTATCGGTAAATTAAAGAAAAATCCGGACTGTGGGCAATCTTTTTAATATTGTCCCATTTTGGGTGTGGATTTGCGTGTTGTGGGATCCGGTCAGCCCGCGAGGGCCTGTTCCAGGTCGCGCACCAGATCCTCGACCGACTCCAGTCCGACGGACAGACGCAGCAGGGTTTCGTCGATGCCCAGGCGCAGCCGTTCCTCTTCCGGGATGTCGCCGTGGGTCTGTACGGCAGGCAGGGTCATGAGTGACTCGACCCCGCCCAGGCTTTCGGCGAAGGAAATCAGGCGCAGGCGCCCCAGCAGGCGCCGGGCCCGTTCGGGATTGTCGACCCGGAAGGAGAGCATGCCGCCGAAGCCTGTCGCCTGCTGCCGCATGGTTTCATGCCCCGGGTGTTCGGTCAGACCGGGGTAGTAGACCCGGGTGACGGCGGGATGTGCGGTGAGCCAGCGGGCAATCTTGTCGGCGTTTTCGCAGTGGCGCTCCATGCGCACGGAGAGCGTCTTGAGCGAGCGCAGCAGCAGCCAGCTGTCCTGGGGCGGCAGAATACCACCGGTGGAGTTCTGCAGAAAATAAAGCTCCTCGCCCAGTTCGGCTTCACGCGCCACCAGCGCGCCGGCGCAGAGATCGGAGTGGCCGCCGAGGTACTTGGTGGCCGAGTGGATGACCACGTCGGCACCGAAATCGAAGGGGCGCTGAAGCAGTCCGGTCATGAAGGTGTTGTCCACCAGATAGAGCAGGCCGTGTTCACGGCACAGCCGACCCAGGGCGTCGAGATCGGCGATGCCGAGCAGGGGATTGCCGGGGGTTTCCACCAGCAGGGCGCGGGTTCGCGGGGTTACAGCGGCTGCCACCGCGGCGGTGTCGGTCGTGTCGACGTAGCTGCACGTCAAACCGAAACGCCGGAAAATCCGGTCGAGTACCCGGTAGGTCCCGCCGTACAGGTCCTCGGAAACGATCAGGTGGTCGCCGCTGGAAAAGTGCAGAAACAGGGTGGTCAGTGCCGCCATGCCCGAGGCAAAGGCGAGCCCGCGCGCCCCGC
>RFIO01000265.1 GCA_003695205.1 Deltaproteobacteria bacterium | reverse complement strand
TGCCCCTGCCCGTGTCCGGCGGCAGTGGCTGGGCGATCTTGATGCCAGTCCGACGGTGGCGTCGATTCAGACCCGCGAGACCGAATTCGGCGACATGTACCTGATGGAGGTGGCGCGCGGCTGTGGACGCGGCTGCCGCTTCTGCGCCGCCGGCTACCTCTACCTGCCGGCGCGCGAGCGCAGTCTGGAGAGCCTGGAACAACAGGCCGCACGGGGACTGTCCTGTCGGCAGCGCATCGGCTTGGTCGGCGCCGCCGTTTCCGACTACAGTCATCTTGAGGAGCTCAGCGGTGCCATTCTGGCGCAGGGGGGCGGCATCTCCCTGGCGAGCGTGCGCATCGACAGCCTGACGGCCGCCGAGGTCGAGGCGCTGGCGGCCTCCGGCCACAAGACCCTGGCCCTGGCACCGGAGGCGGGGAGTCAGCGCCTGCGCGACGCCATCAACAAGCAGATCGACCGCGACCAGATCCTTCGGGCGGTCGATCTGCTCGGTGCCGGTGGCATTGCCAATATCAAGCTCTATCTCATGGTTGGCCTTCCTGGTGAGAGCGAGGAGGATCTGGTCGAGACCGAAGAGCTCATCCGGGCGATCCATGAGCGCTGGCGCCTGCACGGGCGCGAGCGCGGCCGGATGGGACGCATCATCCTGTCGGTCAACCCCTTCATCCCCAAACCGGCCACTCCGCTGCAGTGGTGCGGTATGGCGCAGCGCGGCTGGATCAAACAGGTGTTCCGGCGCCTGCGGTCACTGACCGGTTCGCTCGCCAATACCGAGCTGAATGTCGAGTCGCCGCGCCAGGCCGAACTCCAGGCCCTGCTGGCCCGCGGAGACCGGCGCATGGGGGAACTCCTCCCCCTGCTGTCCGGGGGAATGCCCCTGCAAAAGGCCTGTGAACAGCTGGGGATTGCCCCCCATGTCGAGCTGTATGCCGATCGTGACCTTGAGGCGCCTCTTCCCTGGGACACCCTCGATACCGGTGTTCAAAAATCTGTTCTTGTCGAGGAATACCGGCGCTATCAGCTCGCCCGGACCACACCCGGCTGCCGTCCGGACTGCCGACGCTGCGGTGTCTGCGGCTAGTTCCCTCAGGACTGTTCAGTTGCACAGTTGCCGTGTGACGGTGTCGTTGACTGGCAGCTGAAGAGACCCGCCATCATATTTGCACCTTGCCCACCTTGCACACTTTTGAACCCCTGTTATCATTACCCGGTAAGTCATGTATTAAGCGGCCCGCAAGGTCCGTTCAACTGATATTGGCGAGACTTCCCATAACCTGAGGTGCCTGCTGGCACCATTGCATACCGAACGGCGTTTTCATCGACCAGCGACCCCCGGTCGCCCGGATGAGGAGGTCCATCATGAACGTGCGTTGTTGTCCCGGCAGGCTGTCCGGCCTGCTCCTGTTGCTTCTTGCCCTGCTGCTGCCGGGCAGCCTGATGGCGGCCGAGCTGCGCATCCAGTCAGACACCATTCTGCGCGGTTTTGAGCGTGATCCCGGTACCGGGGTGGACGAAGCTGTTATTCCCGGCTACGAATACCTGCGGATCGATGCCGGTTCCCTGACGGAACCCGGGTTATCGGTCCACCTGTACGGCTGGGGCCGGGCGGACTTTGCCGACAACAATTTCTACGAGGACACCACGGCCGGCGAGGTACTCTACGGCTACCTGCAGTACCGGCAGGACGACTACGGGTTGCTGGCCCGGCTCGGGCGCCAGCAGCTCTTTGCCGGGGTGAGCAATGAGGCGATCGACGGCCTCAGCCTGGCTGCCGATGTCGGTGAACTGGCCCGGGTGTCGGTTTACGCCGGGCAGCCGGTCGGCCTCGATTCGACCAACGGCCGTGATGGGGACAGTATCTACGGCGGCCGGGTTGGCCTGAGCCTTATGGGTCATGGTGAGCTGGGCCTCTCCTACAAGGAGGTCGACAACGACAGTGCCACGGCCGAGCAGATGGCCGGCATCGACCTCTCCCTCATCCTTCCCGGCGGCATCGGTCTTTATGGCACCTCGGTGCGCAATCTCGAAACCGACGGCTGGGCCGAGCATTCCTGGGAGCTGCAGATCGATCACGGCGCCTGGCGTCTGCGCCCGCTGGTTTCCATCTTTGAATACAGTGACTACTTCGGTACCGGCGCCAATGCCGTCAACCCCTTCCGCTTCCTGGCCACGACCGGAGAAAAGATCACCAGCTACGGGGCCGACCTGACCCACAGGGGTGAGGTCTGGACCTTTGGCGGCAAGGTGCGGAGCTACAACTATGATCAGGCTGGCGACAACAGGTACTACGCGGCCATGGTTTCCTGGCATGGCGCCGACAACACCGAGATCGGGGGCGAATTCGGCATCATGGACGGCGATACCGATCGGACCGGCTACGCCCAGGGTAGGGTCTACGCCTACGTTGACGGTCTGCGGGGCCAATACTGGCTCGACTTTATCTCCGCCGACCTGCTGGCGGTGCGCTATGACCGCTCCATCTATGGTGAAGATTCCTCTTTCTTTGCCAGCCTGGGCATCGGCCGCAGCTTTTTCGACGGGCGGGTAATCCTCAAGGCCTCGGGCGATTACAGCCAGGATCCCTATTTCGACGAGGACCTGCGCGCCATGCTTACCCTCACCTACCTCTACGATTCCGGCCAGTAGGCGCCGATTCGCGTTGACAGGAGATACTGCCATGAACAGAAGCCATATCATCCTTGTTGCCCTGATCGCCGCGGCCGCGCTGCTGGCCGCCTGTGCCGGCCTCGGAGGCGGACTTCAGCTGCCCGCGTCTCACCCGGCGGCCGCCGATCTCGGAGAAAAGCCGACTACCTGCACCAAGTGTCATGACAGCGCCGACGGTCCGCTCCACTTTGAGCAGTTCGTCCACGGTCCCTACTGGGGCGAGAGTCACCGTCAGGCGTCCTACCAGCAGGATCGCGTCTGCGCCATGTGCCACCAGGCCAGTTTCTGCAACGACTGCCACGCCACGCGGGTGGAACTGAAGCCGTCACTGAAGAACCAGACCGATACCTACCGGCGCATGCCGCACCGGGGGGACTATCTGGCCCGGCACCGGATCGACGGTCGGGTTGACCCGACCAGCTGCTTC
>RFIO01000264.1 GCA_003695205.1 Deltaproteobacteria bacterium | reverse complement strand
TGGCGTCGGCAAGAGCACCACCGCGCTCAATCTGGCCCTGGCCCTGGCGGCCGAGGGCAAGGCGGTCGGCCTGCTCGATGTCGACCTGCACGGCCCGAGTCTGCCGACCATGCTCGGCATGGGCGATAAACGCCCGCAGATGGGTGAGGAGGGCATCATCCCCCTCGATTTCCAGGGCTTGCGGGTCATGTCCATCGGCTTTCTGCTGGAAAGCCGGGACCAGGCAATGATCATGCGTGGACCGATGAAACATGGCGCCATCCAGCAGTTTCTCGCCGATGTCGCCTGGGGGCCGCTCGATGTCCTGGTCATCGACTGCCCGCCCGGAACCGGAGACGAACCGCTGTCCGCAGCCCAGCTGCTCGGCGAAGGAGCCGGTGCCGTCATTGTCACCACTCCTCAGGATGTCGCCCTGGTCGACGTGGAAAAATCGGTCAGCTTCGCCCGCCAGCTGAAGATGAACATCATCGGCATCGTCGAGAACATGGCCGGCTTTGTCTGCCCGCACTGCGAAGAGATTACCGACCTGTTCGGCCGCGGCGGTGGCGAAAAACTGGCACGGGAGAGAGGCGTCGAGTTTCTCGGCCGCATTCCCCTTGACCCGCGCATGGTTCAGGCCGGAGACACCGGCAGGCCTTTCCTGGTCGAACACGGTGACAGCGCCGCCGCCGAGGCCCTGCGCCACGTGGCCCGCTGCGCCCTGAAGCAGCTCGGCCTCGCAGCCTGAGCCCGCACAGTTCCGCAACGACAGAGGGCCGGTCCCGTTCCGGGGCCGGCCCTCCTGGTTTCATGATGTTTCAGTAGCTTCAGCTGGTCTTGTGGGTCGAACGGAAGCGTTTGAGCCAGGACTGGAACTCCTCTTCTTCGTGCTTCAGCTCGAAGGCATTGACCAGACCGCGCCGCAAAGCGACAGCCACGGCCCGGTTGCGCAGGTTGAAGGCATCCCCCACTCCCTCGGTCTGGAACTGCTCCTGGTCGACCCCAAGCTTGCTGTAGAGGGAATTGAGCCGGCTCTGCACGCCGCGGCGCGACAGGTAGCGACGCTGCGCGATCAGGTTGTCGGTCAGGCCGAGGGAGATGTCGACCAGCGCCTCGTACTCGATATCCGACAGGGCGGTCTGGGGCTGGCCGGCGCGCCCTGCGACCTTGCGTACCTCCGGGTCAATCCAGCACTGCTCGTCAAGCAGAACCGTGCGGATGGCAGTGGAAATCCGCTCGGAGGTATTCGACTTGAGGATATAGCCGTACACCGTTTCCGGCGGCACGATGCGTACCAGTGACCGAACGTACATCTCGTCCTTGTACTGGCTCCAGAAGACGATGCGCGCCTCGGGACGGCGCTGCCACAGGGCGCGGGCGAAATCGATTCCGTTCATCTGCGGCATCTGGATGTCGCTGATGATCAGCGGCTGGTCCATCTGCAGGGCCAGTTCCAGGGCATTGAGGCCGTCCTGGGCACGTTCCAGCTCGAGGGTCAGCTCCCAGTCGGCCAGCATCTTTTCGAGAAATTCGAAATCCTTCGGGTTGTCTTCGGCGATCAGAATCTTCATGGTCACCTCTCAGGTGTTCGGGCCCGCGGCCGACAGCGGCAGCAGCAGTTCGAACCGGGTGCCGGAGGAAAACCGGGACGGTTTCCAGTCGACCCTGGCTCCTATGGCACGGGCCCGCTCACGAATGTTGTTGAGTCCCCGTCCCTGGCCGTCTGTCCGGCCGGGCATTCCGAGACCGTTGTCCTCGACCACCAGCAGCAGACGGTTGCCCTGCTTCTCCAGCGAAATTTCACAGCGGCTGGCGCGCGCGTGCTTGACCACGTTGTGCAGGGCCTCGACCGCCACCCGGTAGAGGGTCAGGCTCACGAGGCGCGGCAGCTTGAGCTCCTGCAGCTCCGGCTGAATGTAGCAATGGTATTTCAGGTCATCACTCTTGTCTTGCAGCTTTTCGACGTGCGCTTCCAGGGTGGGGCCAAGCCCCAGGATTTCAAGACTCTGCGGGTGCAGGTTGTTCATCACCTCGCGCAGGCTGGAGATGGTGCGTTGCAGCTCCTCCTGCAGCTGACCGAGCCGCTTGCCGTCCGAGCTGCTCTCCAGTTCCTGCAGGCCGCGCAGCACCGATGACAGGTCCGCCAGGGTCTGGTCATGAATATCCATGGCAATGCGCCGCCGTTCCTCCTCGGCCCCTTCAAGCAGTTTTTCGGTTCCGACCACCCGAATGAGCTGTTCGGTCATGTGATTGATCGACAGGGCCAGGGCATCGAGTTCATCACGGATCTCAACGGGGGCCGGCGGCGGTTCGAGATCGCCGCGCGCTATGCGTCCGGCACTCTCGGACAGGGACTGGATACGGCGCAGGATGCGGCGCGCCAGGGCAAGGGAGAGAAAGATGCCCAGCAAAATGGAAAAGCCAAGAACGATGATGGAAACAAAGGTGGTGCGCGCCACCAGGGCGTCGATGTCCTGGCTGTGTATCTCCCTCAGGCGCTCGCGCTCGTTTTCGATCAGTTCGGAAAGCTTCTCCAGCTCGGGCCGCAGACGCCCCAGGGCGTCGACAAACCGCTGACTGTCGAACCCCTGTTCAGGGTTCAGGTCGTCGACCGCGGCGATCCAGGTCTTGCGGGTCTGGTCCGACAGGGTGACCAGTTGCAGGATACGATCGGTCGCGCCGGCCAGGTGGCGATGCAGCTCGGCCATCTCCTCCAGGCGGCCGACCTCCACAACCTCCATGCGGCTGAAGCGGATCGCCAGGGCCTGCATGCGCTGGCTGGCCAGGTTGGCCTCGGCAAGGGCGATGAAAAGGCTGCCGAGCTTTCGGGTTGCCTGGCGCTTGATGGACAGATCCCAGTAGGTGTACTGCAGAAAGCCGAGCAGCAGGCTCATCAGCAGCAGCACGACGGCTGGTGCCAGCAGAATCTGGTGTTTCAGGGCCAGGCGCATATATCAACTCATATCACAGCGACAGGAGAGCGCCACTGTGCGAACGCGCAATTCGACAGGGATTCCGGCCTTTTGCCACCATCCCGGGGTCGACAGCCCACCTCAGGCAACCTCGCCTCGCACCGCCCGGCGCCGAACCTGTTCCGGGCCACCGAGCGGCAGGTGGACGGTGAACCGGGTCCCCTGGTTCGGGGTCGATGCCACCTCGATGCGGCCGTCGTGCGCTTCGACCACCCACTTGACGATCGCCAGGCCGAGCCCGGCCCCCCCCTCTTCACGGTTTCGAGCCTGGTCGGTCCGGTAGAATCGGTCAAAGATATGCGGCAGATGCTCGGTAGCGATACCGATACCGGTATCGGAAACGGTCAGGACCGCCTGTTCCTGCTGTACCGACAGGTAGATTTCGACCTGTCCGCCTTCGGGCGTGTATTTGACGGCGTTGGTGACCAGATTGAGAAGCATCTGCCGCAGACGCAGTTCGTCCCCCTGAATGACCACCTCCCGGTCGACATCGAAATCGAAACTGAGCACCAGGCCGCGCTCTTCCGCCTGTGGCCGCATCTGCAGAAAGGTTGCCTGCACCAGGTCCGAAAGGCTGAAGGGCTTTATCTCCAACGGCAGTTCGCCGCTGTCGCTCTTGGACAGGAGCAGCAGATTGTCGATGATCCGCTCCATGCGCTGGATTTCCTCCAGGTTGGAGGCCACGACATCACGGAACTCCTCCACCGATTTTGCCCAGCGCAGCGCCACCTCAGTCTCCCCCTTGAGGATAGTCAGCGGGGTTCGCAGTTCGTGAGAGGCATCACCCGAGAACTGGCGGATGCGCCGGAAGGAATCTTCCAGCCGTTCAAGCATGGCGTTGAAACTCTCGGCCAGTTCGGTCAGTTCGTCGCCACTGTCCGGCACAGGCAGACGCCGGCGCAGGTTGTCGGCCCGGACATCACGCATGGCCCGCGCCATGCGCGTCACCGGCACCAGGGCACGGCCGGCGATCAGCCAGCCGCCGACCGCAACGGCGAGCAGGGCCAGCGGGCTGAGGGTGAACAGCATGATGCGCAACTGCTCCAGCGGCCCAAGTCCAGGATCGGTGTCGGCCGCCACCTGCAGCAGCAGTGGGCCGTTGGCACCGGGAAGACGCATCTGCCTGCTGATAAGGATATGGCGCAGAAAAGGCTGCGCCTGGAGACGATCGAACCGCTCTCCTCCCTGCCTGAGCGTCTCACGACCCGACCGGGTAATCGGCAGGGTCGATCCGCCCAGATTGTCGGACCGGCAGACCACGGTGCCGAAGCGGCTGCGAATGGAGATCAGTTCGTTCCAGTTGCGCTTGCGCAGAAAGCGGTTCAGGTTGCGGCAGTCGGCCGGGGACAGACGCCCCGCGCCAACCATGTCCGCAGAGAGAAAATCCACGACATCCTGTGACACCAGGCGCAACCGCTCCTGCAACTGACGCTCGAGTTCGGTCTCGAGATACCAGTGCCACAGAAAACCGCTGGCCGCCTGAACGACGGCCAGCGAAACGACGAACCAGAAGGTGAGGCGAAACCGGAGGGATTTCAGCAAAAAGATCAGTCCCCCTTGCGCAGAACGTAACCCACACCACGTACGGTGTGGATCAGCTTGACGTCATAGTCACGGTCGATCTTCTTGCGCAGATAGTTGACATAGACATCAATGATATTGGTAAAGGAGTCAAAGGTGTAATCCCAGACATGCTCGGCAATCATGGTCCGGGTCAGCACCTGTTCGGCGTTGCGCATAAAATATTCGAGCAGGGCATATTCCTTGGCCGTCAGGTCGATCTCCTTGTCGGAACGCCAGACCTTGTGGGTCACCGGGTCAAGGCGCAGGTCGGCGTAGGTCAGCTCGGCACCACGGTCCTGGCTTCCGCGCCGCAGCAGGGCCCTCACCCGGGCCAGCAATTCCGCGAAGGCGAAGGGCTTGGTCAGATAGTCGTCGCTGCCCGAGTCCAGGCCGGAAACGATGTCCTCGACGGTATCCTTGGCCGTCAGACAGAGGACCGGGGTCAGGATATCACGCTGGCGCATCTCGCGGATAACTTCGAGACCATCGCGCTTGGGCAGCATCAGGTCCATCAGCACGACATCGAACTTCTTCTCCGTCGCCAGGCTGAGCCCCTCCTCGCCATCGGCCGCCAGTTCGACGACAAAACCTTCCTCCTCAAGTCCGCGCTTGATGAAGCTGGCAACCTTCTTTTCATCTTCAACGACCAGAATACGTGCACTCATCGATCCATTCTCCTTTTCGTCTGCGAAAATAACAGCCGGAATCCTTCAGCCCCGATCGAGACCGGGGACAAGCCTCACTTCAGCCCGAGCTTGACGAGAACTTCGTTGGCGGTTTCCTCGACCGCCTTGCCGGTCACGTCAACCTGTATCCAGGGTTGCCGCCGGAACAGGGCTCTCGAAAAACGGATCTCCTCTTCCACCCTGTCATAGTCGGCGTAGGCCAGTTTCGGGTCCTGCCCGAGATTGCGCATGCGGGCCGCCCGAATCTCCACCAGCCGCTGCGGATCGATCACCAGACCGGCGACCTTGCCCGGATCGACCTGCAGCAGCTCCGATGGAGGGTCAACTCCTGGCACCAGTGGTACGTTGGCCACCTTCCAGCCCCGGTGCGACAGGTAGATCGACAGCGGAGTCTTGCTGGTGCGAGACACCCCGACCAGAACGATATCGGCCTGGTCCAGGTGGCGCACTTCCTGACCGTCGTCGTGCTTGACCGTAAACTCCATCGCCTCGATGCGACGAAAGTAGTCCTCGTCCACTCCGTGCAGCAGCCCGGGCGTCTGATCGGGCGAACGACCGAAATAGGCGGCCAGCCGGCTCAGCAGCGGACTCAGAAGATCGATGGCCGGCAGCCCGAGGGCATCACATTCATCACGCACCAGTCGAACCAGCTCACGGTTGACGATGGTATAAACCACCAGGCCCCGCTGCTGCAGGGCGTCGTCAAGGGCCTGATAGATCTGGCTCTTGTTGCGTACGTTGGCAACCCGGACCAGACGAGGATGCTCGCGTTCAAACTGCGAAAGGGCGGCCAGGGTCATCTTCTCGGCCGTTTCGCCGGTCGCATCCGACAACAGAAAGATATGTTTGCGTCCCGGCACGTCCATCCTTACGGCCCTATCATGAGAATGAGAATAGCCGTATTTTAATGATACGCAAGCCAGGCGACGATCTTTTTTCGACAAAGTCCGCGACAATTTTTACCAATTATGGGACTGGCTCATTAACAAACATACAACAAATACGCCCCATCCACGTCCGCTGTCAAGGTTCGCATTGCCAGAGGTTCGGTCCATCTGCTAATAGATGCGCCATGAACAGTGACTGGATCGAAATCAGGCTGACGGTTCCGGCGGACCAGACCGACACTGTCAGCGCCCTCCTCTTCGCCCTGGGTGCCGGCGGGGTTGTCACCGCCGAACGTCCCCTTGACACCTTCGTCCCCCCCGATCCCGACGAACCGGAGACCGGCCCCCAGGTTCTGAAGGCCTACTTTCAGAACCGGGAAGAAAAGGAGCTGGTGACCGAAATCGGCGCGATGCTCGCCGGAGGCTGGCTCGACCCGGTTCCGGACATTGAAAGCCGGCTGGTCGGCGCCCAGGACTGGGCCGAAGGGTGGAAACAGCATTTCCGGCCCTTCACCATCGGCCGGCTACTCATCCGTCCCACCTGGGATCCGACTGAACCCGATCCGGAGCAGGCCCTGCTGACCATTGATCCGGGCATGGCCTTCGGTACCGGCAGCCACGGCACGACGCGCCTCTGCCTGCAGGCGGTTGCCGAGCTGGTTCCGGAACAGGCCGACAGTGTTCTCGACGTCGGCACCGGCTCCGGCATCCTGGCTGTCGCCGCCGCTCTGCTCGGCGCCGAGAGAGTGATTGGCTGCGACATCGATGCCCAGGCCTGCGCAACCGCAAAGGAAAACGCGCAGCTCAACGGCGTCGTTGACCGGGTTGTCATCACCGACGAACCACTGTCGGAAATACCGGGCCGGTTCGACCTGGTCATCGCCAACATCCTGGCCGAGGAGAACATCCGCCTGGCCGGCCAGCTGATCGACCACCTGCGGCCGGGTGGACACCTGGTCCTGTCGGGCATCCTCGCCGAGAAGGTTGACCTGGTACGGCGCACGTTCGATCCCCTCTTCCCGCTGGCTGCCCAGGTGACGTTGCTGGATGAATGGGCATGCCTGACTTACCAGGAGGCCTGAACGTGCGTCGTTTCTTCATCGCTCCGAGCCTGCTGGCCGAGGAGCAGGTGAATCTGCCCGACGACATATGCCGGCACTTCAGGGTTCTGCGCCTGAAACCCGGGGACCAGATCGAATTGCTTGATGGGCTCGGCCAGATTGCCCGTGCCCGGATCGAGACCATTACCCGCCAAAAAACGCTGGTCAGAATCGAAAATCGTCGCCAAAGCAGGGAATCGGCCCTGCCGGTCAC